>JBOGKI010000412.1:0-4673 GCA_050745605.1 Terriglobia bacterium
GAAAGTTAGGGATGCCCTTGTCCTGTTATTTGACGTGTCGATTCTTGGGAGGCTTTGATCTGAGATGTCAAATGGCAATTTTGACATTCAGGAAGCGGGCAAGGCAGACCTGCCAACAGTTCCAATAACACAGGAGCATCGCGGCGCTCATTCCGGAGCGCACGGATAGCAGGGGATGCGAATGCTGGAGGGAAGAAACACCAGGATAATAAGCCCCCCGGTCAGATTCGGCGGCCGGGGGGCCCCACGAGAAGGAGGTACTTCCCGGCTCGGGCCGCAGCGCGAAGATTGGGGGCAAGAGCTTCCAGATGCGGCGCCGGTAGTTGCCGGGATATGTGCCTATTCTCGGACTGGGGTCAATGCGTGTCCAATCGAAAAAATTTATACCAAGGATTAAAGGCTCGCTGTGGGCTCATCCGTGTGTCATGCTGAGCCGGGTGAAGCAGTCGGAGAAGAACTCAACCCCCGGCCTTCAGTCCTCAGCAAGCGACGATGGGTGCTGCTTGCCGGCGTGTGGATGGCTGACTGTTGTTGGAAGATGGCGCCGCCTGCGTTTCACTCTTTGGGAGTCCGGCGCCTGACTGGACCTGTTCATGGCTACGGAAACATCTGCGGAGCAACTTTTCGACCGCATTGCCGCGCATAACGAAACAGCTCTATCGGAACTTTACGATGAATTTGCGCCGCGCCTGCTGGGGCTGGTCCTCCGCACGTTTGATTCTCGCGACGAAGCGGAGGACGTGCTGCAGTCCGTTTTCCTGCAGGTGTGGCACGAAGCGCGCGTCGGACTTCCTGCGCAGGCGAGCGCCTCCGCGCACCTCACACAAATGGCGCGGGATGCAGCCATCAGCCGGCGCCGCGCCTCTGTGCAGCGCCAGGCCGCCTCCGCCGGTGCGCGCCGCATCCGTTTGGAAGCGCGCTGGCTGCCCTCCGCCGCACTAGTCGCGCTCGCGGAAAACCGCATGGAGCTGCTTTCCAAAGTTCTCCGTCAGCTTCCGGCGCGCCAGTGCGAGGTGATCGAGCGGGTGGTGTTCGAAGGTTTGACCGAAGAGGAGATTGCCACGTTTCGCGCCGAGCCGCTGGGCCGCGCTCAGGATGAACTGCGCGCCGGGCTGGTTTTTCTCCGCCAATGGATATTGACTCTGGTAGGTACATGGACTGCAGGAATCTGAGCGGCGCTTACGAGCTATACCTGCTGGGCGGCCTCACCGGCGAAGATGCCGCGCACATCGAGGATCATCTTCGGCGCGGCTGTGCTTGCTGCCAGGCTCAGATGCGCGAAGCCGCGCTGACCGTTTATTTTCTGTGCCGAACTCCACCGCCGGCACGCCCCGCTCCGAAAACGAAGAGCGTCCTATTGCGCCGCCTCAAGGAAAAACCACGACGCTGAGATCTGCCGGACACCCCGAGTAAAGAGTCTGTGTGACAACTTCAATTCCCACGCCGTCGGCGGGCATAGGCCGCCGCTACAGAAGCAGTTGTCACGCAGATTCTCAAGTCCGGCGAGGGTTGGGTTGGCGCATCACCTCACATTCTTCGCGCCCCGAGAGATCCCCGCCGGGAAATCTCGCCGAAATCCGTTGACAGAAATCCCGGGACAGAACAGAGTCTAAATTTATGCCAGCCGGCTGCGGGCCGCGAAACCTGCGGCACGCCCGTGCATCATCTCCATCCATGGCGAACCCTACGAACCCGCCTGCCCTGCGGCGCGAGCTGGGGCTCATCCAGGCCACTGCGCTCGCTATCACGGATATGGTGGGTATTGGCCCGTACATCACCATTCCGTTGCTGCTCGCCACCATGGGCGGCCCGCAGGCGATGATCGGGTGGTTAGTGGGCGCGGCGCTGGCCTTCTGTGATGGACTGGTGTGGGCAGAGCTGGGCGCGGCGCTTCCCAAGGCGGGAGGCAGTTACAATTATCTGCGCGCGGCCTACGGTCCGGCGACCGTGGGGCGCTGGCTCTCCTTTCTGATGGTCTGGCAGATCATGTTCTCTGCGCCGTTGTCGGTGGCGAGCGGCAGCATCGGCTTCGCGGATTACATGCACTACATCCTGCCCGGGCTTTCCGATTGGGGTATTCGGGCGCTGGCGGCGTTGTTTCCTCTTCTACTTGTCGCGCTGCTCTATCGCAGGATCGGCGCCATTGGCAACATGTCCGTTGTCCTGGTGGCGGGAGTGCTCGGCGGGTGTCTGTGGATCATCGTCTCCGGCGCGCCGCATTTGAGCAGCGCCCGTCTCCTCGATTTTCCGCCTCATGCTTTCCACCTGAACTGGATCTTCTGGGCGGGGCTCGGCCACGCCACGCTTTACGCGCTCTATGATTATTTCGGGTATTACAACGTCTGCTACCTGGCGGAGGAAATCCGCAACCCAGGACGGGTGATTCCGCGCGCCATCATGCTCTCCATCATGGCGGTGGGAACGCTTTACGTCCTGATGACGGCCTCCTTCCTCAGCGTTATTCCCTGGCGCGAGGTAATGCACAGCCGCTACATTGCTTCGCTCTACATCGAGCGGCTGGAAGGCAGCGCGGCCGGACATGCGATGGCGGTGCTGCTGCTGTGGATTGCATTTTCCTCGGTCTTCTCGCTGCTCCTCGGCTACTCTCGCATTCCCTATGCCGCCGCCGTGGACGGCAATTTCTTCCGCATCTTCGGACGCCTTCATCCGAAAGGCGAGTTTCCCTATGTCTCGCTGATTGCGCTCGGCGTGCTGGCCTCATTCTTCAGCCTGGGCCACCTGAATGAGGTCATTGGCAGCCTCATTGCCACGCGCGTGCTCATCCAGTATCTGCCACAAACCATCGGCTTCTTCATGCTGCGGAAGCGCGCTCCCGACATGCCGCGGCCCTTTCGCATGTGGTTCTATCCGATCCCCGGCATCATTTCGGTTTTCGGTTGGATTTACGTGCTGTCCACGGTTGCTCCCCGGTCACTCATCTTTGCCTTCTCGGTATTCCTGGCAGGAAGCGTCGCCTATGGCATCCGTGCCCGGCGGGACGGCGATTGGCCTTTTGCGAATCGCACCGCAGCGAAAACCGCCCGATGACTAAGAGCGGATTCCGGGCTGGGTCGCCGATTCGTGGAGCCGACAAGCTCTCCGGTCGGAGCGGGTAGGGATATGTTTAAGACGCTTGTCTGCGGGGGCGGTGAGGATGACGGTCCATGCTACCTGCTGGCTCATCGGGAGGAACGCGAAACGCCGTGCCGCCGCATGGACCAAGTGGCGACGAGGAAACACAAGGCCGAGAGGAAATTGGCCGCCACGCCGAGCAGCAGGCCGCGGCGGAGGCTGGACACGTCGGAGAGAAATCCGACCACGGCCGGCGCCATGGCATCCCCGAAAAAATGGATGATGAACAGGTAGAGGGCGAAAGCGAACCCGTGCGCCTGCACCGGAGTTAGGTCATGGATGATGGCGGTGGTGGGACCGTGGTAGCAGGCGAGCGAGGCGGTCGCCACGAAAATGCACGCGCAGAACGCGGGAAGCGAATCCGTCTCGACCGTTACATAGAGAAAAGGCGTGGCCAGCAGGATATGCACGACCGTACCTGAGCACTTCCACGTGGATTCGGTGGGTGTCGCCCGGGTCGCATCTGGCAGCCATTTCAAGCACGGTCCACTCTGTAGAAATAGGCGACAGCAATCAGGCTTCAGCCTCCCAGCCAGGACCTCCGCCGGAGCGCTGCTTGCCGCGCCCGCGTGCATTGATGGCCACAGTCAATTTGGTTTGCCATTGGCCGACCGGGATAGGTGGCGCTGCCGCCTTCGGGTCGCCGACATGAAAAACGATATCGGCGCCACCACCTGCAGCCTCGCACGCATTCGGATGGGGGACCGGCCTCATCAACAAGGCTCGGTCCAACTATGGGGTTGGCGCCAAGGGATCGCTGAGCCGGGTGAGCTCGGGGCGATAGCCGCTGCGGGTGCGGACGCGGTACTTTTTCAATCCTTTGCCCACGAGTTTCACGGTGATGCTGCGCCAACCGCGATTGGGATTGGGCTGCGGGTAGTAGCTGAGCAAGTAGAGGTGGGCCAGATCATCTCGAATGGAGGCGAAGGCCTTCTGCTGTTCTTCCCAGTTTTTGGCAAAAAAAGCCTCTCCGCCCGTGCTGGCGCTCATGCGCTCGAAGATGGCGGTGGAGAGCGGGTCGAGCTTGGCGGCCCGGGTGCTGATCATGTAGATGGGAACTCCTTCCGCCTGGGCCAGCTCGCGAACGTCCTCGGGCGAGATCACGCTGGCGTCGTCGGGGCCGTTGGAAAAGACGACGACAGCCCTTCGGCCCGAAAAATGAGCGGCATCTTTCAGAGTCAACAGCAGGGCATTATAGAGCGCCGCCTCATCTCCGGCCACGGTGTCCCGGACCCCGCGCAACACCACGGACCGGTCGGAGGTGAGGAGGGCGGCCCGCGAAAGGTCGCGGCTGTAAGAATAGAACGCCACCCGGTCCGGCCGATTCAGGGAGCGGACGAATTCGGCGATCGCATCCTGCGCGAAGACAAAGCCTCGGTACATGTAGTTACTGGTGTCAAAGAGGATAAAAACACTGCCGCCGGCCACCAGGGAAGAGGCCTGAGCCGGCGACACCTCCTGAAAGCCGCCTCCGTCGCCCCGGCGCGCCCGGGCTTTGCCGGAGGAAGGTTTCACCAGCCTCGGATTGCCTTCTCCACGCT
>JBOGKI010000413.1:0-4668 GCA_050745605.1 Terriglobia bacterium
GTCACAGACCGCCGCTACAGAAGCGCCTCAAGATCACTGTCAAGAATTAGCTGGGACAGGACACTAGATGAATAGAGGCGACCGTCAGAGATCATGCAGTGGAAGAAAATCGCGCAGGAAGAGTTGCCGGGCATTTTCACGCAGCGGCGGAACGGCAAAGAGGAGGAGGACCTAAAGACAGCGCTGTACCAGCAGATCGGGCAGCTAAAAGTGGAGTTGGACGGGGTGAACAAAAAGCTGGCCTGGCCGGTTGAGCAGAAGCGGGAGCTGATCGAGCCGGGGCATCCGCAACTGAGCGTGCAGCGGCCGTGCGAGCGGCTGGGACTGGAGCGGTCGAGCCTATACTACGAGCCGGTGGGGGAGAACGGGGAGAACCTGCATCTGATGCGGCTCCTGGATGAGCAGTACACGGCGACGCCGTTTTATGGGATTCGGCGGATGACGGCGTGGCTGCGGAGCCAAGGGTACGCGGTGAATCGTAAGCGGGTGAGCCGGTTACTGCGACAGATGGGGCGGGTGGCGATTTACCCGGGGCCGAAGCTAAGCCAGGCGGAGGAGAGCCATCGGCGCGACCCGTACCTGTTGCGAGGAATGAGGATGGAGCGGGCCAACCAAGTCTGGAGCACGGATATCACCTACATCCGGCTGAGGCAAGGGTTGGTGTACTGGGTGGCGGTGATGGACTGGTTCAGCCGGTAGGTGCTGTCGTGGAGCGTGTCGATTACGCTGGACTTGAGCTTCTGCCTCGAAGCTTTGGAGGTGGCGCTGGCAAAAGGGCGGCCGGAGGTTTTCAACAGCGACCAGGGGTCGCAGTTCACCAGCGCGGAGTATACGGGTCGGCTGGAACAGGATCAAATCCGGATCAGCAGGGACGGGCGGGGACGAGCTTTGGACAATGTGTTTGTGGAACGGCTGTGGCGGTCGGTGAAATACGAGGAGGTTTACTTGAACGACTACGTGACGGTGCCGGAGGCGCGACAGGGGCTGGGACGCTACTTTGCGTTCTACAACCAGGAGCGACTGCATCAAGCCCTAGGCTATCGCACGCCGGTCGCCGTATACCGGGGGAGCTGAACGGCGGGCCCTTCCCGGACGCGACGCTCGCTGCCGGGCACTTTCGCTCCGCCTGCGCTACGCTCCGGCTCCGCTTCAGCGCCCGGCAGCGGAGGGCGGAACCACGGAGCAGGACAACCCAGCAAGCACAAGGCGCGCCCGCCACAGCGGGCGGGGAGAAAAACAGAAAGAAGAAGGAAAAAATGACGACGACGAAACTAGCTTAATATGACCTCAAAATGGTCTTGACAACGGGGTACACCTCAGCCGTTCCTGAATTCCAAACGGCGCTCAAGCAGAATCCATCTCTTCAAACTGCAAAGTCATTCCTGCCGCTGAGCCTTGCGGCTGTGGGTGACTGCTCGAAGGCGGTCCCCGGCCTTAAGAACGAATTCTCCACGAATCCCAATCTCAAACTTCGGAGAGTGCTGGGGCTGAGCCTGTTGAAGTGCCAGATCGAGACCGGGCAGCAGCCGGAGGCAGACGTGACCGCGCAGAATTTGCTGACCGCGTATCCCGACGATCCTGACGTGCTTTATGCGGCGGGCGGGCTTTACGGGAAAATGTCCTCGCAGATCTTTCTGCAGCTTATGAAAGTCGCGCCGCATTCGGCGCGCACCTACCAGATGATGGCTTCTGTCGCGGCAACGGACGGCAACTGGAGAAAAGCGATTGATGCCTACCGCCAGGCGCTGCGCGTTGATCCCGGACTCGAAGGCGCCCACTTGCAGATCGCCATCCTGATGCTTACCCATTCGCCCGACCCGAACGCCTGGCAGCAAGCTCTGACGGAACTGAACGATGAATTGAAGCTCGATCCGGCCAGCGCCGAGGCGGAGTACGAAATCGGCGAGGTCCACCGCAAGCACGATCAGCTTAACCAGGCTGTCGCGGCGTTCCGGCGGTCGTTGCAGCTTGACCCGTCGGCCGTTCCCACACGCATCGGCATGGCCAAAGCTCTGCGCGCGTTGGGAAGGAAAGAGGACGCATTGGCGGTCCTGGAGCCCGCGCGGAAAGCAGCGCCGGACGATCCCGACGTCCATTTTCTGCTGGCTTCGATTTATCGCTCCCTGGGCCGCACCGCGGAGGCGCGCGCTGAAGTCGAAGCGTTTGAACGATTGCAGAAATCGCCGCAGCCCGTGAAGTAGGAGAGCAGCAGGAACCCGGAGGTCTGGCTTTAATGAACCACTCAGTCGTAGCCTGGAGGGATGATCACACAAATACCCTTCAAGCAACTTATTCTACGGGCAGTATTGCGCAAGGTGAGCCCCATGGTGATCTGGGTCCTGGCCGTGCCGGATTACCTGGACCCGTCAAGGTTCGACGAGGTCTTCCGCACCCTTCTCGGCAGGGACGGGCTCGGTTTCAGCTTTCACATCCGCGGCCAGGAGTTCAGCAGCCTTCTCCGGAGGACGAGGACGCGGCGGAAAACCCTGCGCGATTTTCAACTGCGTCTGCGGGAGACGTTTCTCTACACGTGCGGAGGAATCGATCTTTGGGAATGGGAGTTCCGGTTTCTCGCCTCTGAAGCGGGAAGTTCCGGCGATGACGCGCCGCTGTGCTGGGCGGGCCGGGGTGCGTCTCGCCCCGAGTACTGCGGCGGCCCTGCGGGTTACCGGTTGATGCTAAAGCGGCAGACAGACGGCGATTCGCTGGGCACGCCCGCGCAAGTCGAGGCGGTCATGGCCATGCTTAGGGCGGCGCACCCGGATCAGCCGACCAGCACCTGGGATATTCTGCGCGAAGTGATGGGCGATGATCTACGGAGCATTCACCAGCGCCTGGAACAGTACCGGCCCTCGGAGCCGAATCGCTTCAGCTTGAAAGAGGCCAACCAACGGTTGGCGAAGCTGATGGAGCGCGGGAGGTGCCGCGCCTGAAATTCCGGGTCGAAGTGATTTGCGTGAATGATGAGGGTGCTGAACAACGGCGGGACGTGATGGAGATGGAACGGCAGGAGTTGGCGACGGAGACCTTGGTGAGCGATACCGGCAGGGGGAAACGATCTCGACGGCGTTCGTCGAATCGACGATTAACCTGATGGTGAGCCGACGCTTCGTCAAGCGACAACAGATGCACTGGACGCTACGAGGGGCGCACCTGCTTTTGCAGACCCGCACCCAGGTTCTGAATCACGAACCGGAAGCAGTGTTTCGGCGATGGTACCCGCTGTTCCGAGTCCGAGCTCAAGCTGCCTGACCCCCGGGTCCCCGCTGCTCTCCGATCCGCATGTTTTCAGAAGCCTCGGCGAACCGAGAGGTACGGAATAAGAGCCAGCTCGACAATTCCAGGCAGAGGGTCTTCCCGGGAGAAAACAGCCTCGACATGGGCAGTTCGGAGCGAGCGCACGTAGGCTTTCCAATCCAGCCGGCCAGCCAATATCTCCGAAATCCCGGTGGGGAGATCTGTCATCAAGCGAATCCAGGAAATCCCGGGCCGGCTCCGTTGTGGTTCGACGGGCTCGCCAACCTGGTCAGCAAACAGCAGATAGGGAAAGTCGACCCCGGCGCGGCGACCAAGAGTATGGTAGCCCCACGTGCGCGCATTCACGTCAAGCAGCCTGTATTGTCCGTCACGCGGATCGAGCTTATATTCCAGTTCGACCAGACCGTAATAATCGATGGCGCGCAAGAAACGTTTGGACAGGATTTCAAGCAGAGACAGCTCGGTGGTCTCTACAAAAGTGCTCGCTCGGCCGAACTCGGGCGGATGTTGCCGCATCCGTCGAACCGCCATGCTGCCCAGGGCTTGGCCTTGCTTGAAGAAGGCGCAATAAGCGAACTGCTGCCGCCCATCACCAGGAACTAACTCTTGAACCATGACCTCACCCGGCCCAACCACTTTCGAGGCTCGCGCGAAGAGATTTTCCAATTCAGCCCGATCGTTCGCCCGCCAGGCCTTCGCCTTTGTAGCATATATAAAGTGTTCTTTAATTGCGGGCTTGATGGCGACGGGAAAATCCATATGCAGGGTTCTCAGCTCATCGACGTTGGCCGGATACCAAGTTTGCGGGACGGGAATCCCTAATTCCTCGGCCAGACGATAAGTGTTTCGCTTGTCCCACACCCATTGGATCGTGGCCCACTCGGGCGTCGGCACTCGAAAGCACTCTGTAAGTAAGTGCCGGTGATGCGACAACGCAGCCACCGTCTCATCGCGCGTCGGATAAAGCACCCAGTCTTTCAAACCCAGCCGGCGGCCCGCATCCAGTAGGGTCTCGACCGTCGCGCGTTCATCGCGCAAGTCAGGCGCCTTCACAGCGTGAGTCGCGTAACGTGAGAACTTCGCAATGGAGGACTCGTCGTCTACGACGCAAACCGGCACACCACAGCGCCCGAGGCTCTGAACGACACCGAGTCCCTGGTAGTCGCCGCCGATGACGACCGCGCCGACACGATTACCGGAGATTGTTCCCAACGGTTGCTCCTGAAGCACTGAGTCCACACCGCCAACGTTCAGTGTGGCGTGCCAGCTTCCCGCTCTGCTGCTCAGCGGTGACCCTAGCCTGGATTATTCAGTGCGCCCCAACGGCGCAGATCACCGGTGGGTGAAAGTCCCACCCAGATAGTTGTCGGTAAGTCTGGTAGCGGACAAGCGGCTTGGCCTGGTAACGGG
>JBOGKI010000414.1:0-4665 GCA_050745605.1 Terriglobia bacterium
AAGCTGCACACTTTCGGCTTGTTGAACAACTCCTTCCGGCCCCCCGACGAAATCCGGGTGCTGCGCTGCTATTTGCGGCAGCGGGAGAATCTGGTGCAGCAGGCCGGAACTTGCATTCAGCAGATGCAGAAGGTGCTCACCCAGATGAACGTGCAACTGGCCAACGTCATCAGCGATCTGAGCGGGGTCACCGGCATGGCGATTCTGGGGGCGATCCTGGAGGGTGAGCGTGACCCCAGCAAGTTGGCGGCTCTGGCCCGTCCGGGTATTCAGGCCAGCCCCAAAGAACTGGCGCAAAGCCTGGAAGGGCGCTGGCGGGAGGAGCTGCTGTTCGTGCTGCGACAGACCCATGAGATCTATTTCAATCTCTTGCAAAACATCCGCCAATGCGACCAGCGCATCGAGGCCCACCTGAAGACGATGGAAGGCAAAGTCGATGAGGCCGCGCGACCGCTGCCGGCCGCCCGTCCCAAGAACCGGCTACCCTCGCGCAAGCACATTCCCGGGTTCGACCTGCGCGGGGAGCTCTACCGCGTCGCCGGCGCGGACTTGACGCAGATCGATGGGGTCAATGTGCAAACCGCCCAAGTCGTCATCTCCGAAGTGGGCGTCGATATGACGCGTTGGCAAACCGAACACCACTTTTCCTCCTGGCTGGGGCTGTCGCCCAACAACCAGGTGACGGGAGGGAAAGTCATTCGGCGAGGCACCAAGAAAGTCCTGAACCGAGCCAGCCTCGCCTTGCGACTGGCGGCACAAAGCTTGCACCATAGTAAAACCTCGCTCGGCACCAAATATCGCCGTCTCCGCGCCAAGCTGGGCGCACCCAAAGCCATCACCGCTATCGCTCATCACCTGGCTCGGCTCATCTACCGCATGCTCCGATTCGGCACCGAGTACCACGACAAAGGCGTGGAGCATTACGAGCGTCGCTACCGTGAGACCCAAATGAAATGGCTTCAAAAACAAGCCGCCGCCATGAACATGCAACTGATTCCAACACAAGCAGTTGCCAAATGAGTTTCTGCAGAGAGAGCGAAGCGAAGAATCTCAGTATTCTGCTCAGGGTAAACTGCGCGAAGAATCTCGCCAGGGACTCGAAGAACTCGGCTACCGGGGCAATTTCTTTTATGCCGAATCGCCGGGCTGCCCCAAGGAAAGCCTGTAACGGCGGGGTTAAAACCCCGCCCTTCGCTCCACCTCGTGAGCAATGCGGGATAGACCCCAACGATTCGTTCCGGCGTTTCGCGCTTTTTGGGCTCGAGCGCTTTCGTCAGATACGCGCCAAACCCGCGGCAAATTCTGCGCTCAACGGGTGGAACGGTATCACAGCGAGATCGAACGAATGGGGATCGGGACGATGTCCTTAAGCCGTCTCGCCGCATCTTTCAGAGCTTCATGGTCCCAGGGTTCGCGGCGTGGCGCGCGGGGATGAGGCTGGTCGCTTTCGAGACCGCCCGTCAACTTCAAGAAGATCGCAGCCGAGTGTCGGTAAGCCGGCACCGGCTCCCGGAATCCGATCCAGCCGAGATATTGAATCATGTCCCGCAATTCGAGGTAGCGGGCATCCTGGTTAGCCCAGGCCGCGTCGCGCGCGGCGAAAAGCTCCGGGCAGAAAGTCGAGAGGCCCAGCAGGTAATCGCTGCCGTATTCAACCATGTCTGCGGCAAGATCGTTTCCGGTATAGATCGCAAAGTCTGGCCTCACCTCGCCGCGAAGCTCCAGCCGCTGGAGTTCCGTGGCGCGATCGAGAGATGAATGCTTCAAACCGCAGCAGGCTGGCAGGTCCATCAGAGTACGAAGAATTCGTTCCGAGAACATCCGTCCATAGGGATTGAACACGCTGCCGAGTTCAAATGCCAGGAATCGGGGGGCGGCCGCAGCCACTTCACCGAACAAACTCACGAGGCCGTCATCATCCAACGGCGCGATCCTCGCGGACGGGAAAATCACCGGCACGCCACCCGCTTGCGAAATTTCGCTGCATTCACGAGCGTAGGCAATCCCGGCTCGCTCCGCGCCCTCGGCGGGCAACGCACCGGCCGCAAACCAGTCCTTCCCGCCCACTATCTCCCGGGTCCAATCCAGAACCCTCCGCTTTTCGGCACCCGTCAGCAGGTCGATGTAACCGGTATCCATATTGACGGCGAGGCGCAAGCCGGCATCCAGCGTGCGGCGGGCGTGGGTACGGAAGGCCACTTCGTCGATGCGGCCCTCGTCATCGAACGGCAATAAGACGGCGCTGATGCCCTGGATTCTGCGGCCCGGGCGGCGGCGATGTTCGAAGGCTTCCAAGGGATGCGTCATAACTCGGCCATCGCCGTTTCCGTACCACCCTTGATGGCCCGAAGGGCCCGCGCTTCGGGCCTCGCCTGGTAATAAGGGTCAAGCGGGTAGCAGCCGGAGATCAGGCCGTTCCGGGGCCCATTGGTACAATCGCTAAACGTTCGGCAGATCATCTTCCGGTTCACCATGCCGTTTTCGAGCACATCAGCAGGAAAGCCGGGACCGGCGAGCGCCATCCGGCCGAGCCCCACAAAATCCGCCCAACCGCTTCGCACCGCGGACTGGGCAAAGTGTGGCAGAAAATCCTGAAAGTAAGACCAGCCGGACGACACAATAGTCATCTCGGGAACCGACTCCTTCAGTTCTCGGGCCGCAGCCAGCAGACGGGCGGAACTGGCCAGCGGGTCCTCCGGCGGAAGATAACCATCGCAGGGCGGGAAAAGCGCCGGCCGCTGCAGGTGGGGACTATAGTACGGACTTCCTGCCGTGATGTTCACCAGGCGGACATCCATGGAACGGAAGAGCATCAGTAGGCGCTTGGCTTCGGACAAATCGGCACGCCAGGGCTCTTCCACGTCAACGCCAAACGCCCAGGCATAGGGCCCGGATTCCGGCGACTTCACGGGGATACCCAAACGTGTAATCGAGTCTTGAGTGAAGGGAATCGAGTCATAGGCGCTGAGGCGGACACCGATTTCGACTCCCGGCGCTGACGTTCGTATTGCTTCCACCAGTTCGCGCAGAAAGCGCGTGCGATTTTCAAAGCTGCCTCCGTACAAACCGGACCGTCGGTAGCCACTCAGGAATTCGTGGGCAAGATAACCGTGACAGTGCTTGAGATCGACGAAGTCGAAACCGATTTCGCGGGCCAGCCGTGCGGCGGCGGCAAAAGCCTCCACGATGCGCCCGATTTCCGAATCAGAAACCGGTTGTGCGCTGGCCGCCGCGGGATACTTCAGGTCGAGAATCGGATGGTGGTAACAAATCACCGGCTCGAGTTGCGATTGGTGGAAGGGTCGGCAGAATCGTCCAGAATGGGTAAGCTGAAGACCAAAGATGAAATCGTCAACGGAGCCGAACCTTTCACGGTGTACCCGGACGACTTCCGCGCGCAGTCTCTCGATATCGGCGGCCGTGCCATCGTTCAACAAGAGTTGATTCGGGTTCGCGCGGGCTTCGGGGAGCACGGCTACTGCTTCGCCGCCCCAGAGAAGTTTGGCGCCGCCCGCGCCAAACCGAAGCCAGCGGCGGCGCGTGAGCTCAGATGGGCGGCCGTCCCGCTCTCCGTCCCATCCCTCCATCGGTTGGACCGCAAATCGGTTTCCAACGCGGCGCAGCCCGCTTTGCGTATGAAGCTCAAACGGCTGTGCCAGCGGAGACCGGGGGGCCGGAAGTATCGAATCGTCAAACGGCAACTGCCATCCTAACTGCTCGAGATACCGAGCCAAGGCTCGAGCCGTGCGAAAGCTTGCTACCCGTGGGTACCGAGGCTGCGCCATTTCAGGCTGAGGATAGCATACAAGGGCGCTGATCCCGCCGGGGTTGCTGCTCCTGGGCTAGCGCCTGCGGCACGGTTAAGACCCAATGCTGTTCAGTTAAGGGTAGGGGCGGGCACAAGGCCCGCGCCTACTTCGCATCGGAAATTGGATTCGCGGGTGCAGTAGCCACAGCGGCCTCAATGAACAGTATTGGGTTAAAGCCGTGCCCTTCCGTCGTAGCATCGAAGTTGGTGAGAAATCCGGATTAAGACCGGCGGTCATAGACCGCCGCTGCAGCATCCCGTGTCACTATAATGGGTAATTCTCAATAGCTGTTTGCGGGATGGGGCAAAGCCAAAATCAGTGAACGTTGAGGAGGTAGCATCATGTCCAAACGGAATAAACTCATGTTGAATCGCCGGGGAGTATTGAAGTCGTCGGCCGCGATGTTGGGCGGAAGCCTTTTGAGCAGCACCGCGGAAGCTCGACCGGAACCTTACTTTCGCAACGTCAATACCCATTCGAGTCCATCGACCCTAAAGATCACGGACCTGCGCTATGCCATGGTGGTGAAACCCGGCCCAAGCCCCTGTCCCATCATTCGCATTGATACCAACCAGGGCGTTTATGGGCTCGGCGAAGTACGGGACGGAGCGGGTCCGGAATACGCTCTGATGCTGAAGAGCCGAATCCTGAACGACAATCCGCTCAACATCGACTTCATATTTCAGAAGATCCAGCAGTTTGGCGGCAATGCACGGCAGGCCGGCGGCGTTGTCGCGATTGAGATGGCGCTCTGGGATCTTGCCGGAAAGGTGTATGGGGTGCCCATTCACCAAATGCTGGGCGGCAAATGGCGTGACCAGATCAGGATTTATGCGGACACCACGGAATCCAAGGA
>JBOGKI010000415.1:0-4647 GCA_050745605.1 Terriglobia bacterium
GATTTCCATGAGCGCCGCCAGGCGGAGGGTGGGCCGCATGAAATCCGAGAAGCAAAAGTACGTTCCGCCATAAGGAATCAGTCCGCTCACGGCCATGCCGTTCAGAATGGCGCCCATGCCGTGCTCGCGCACGCCATAGTGCAGGTTGCGGCCGCTGTAGGTTCCCTTTTCAATGTCGCCCGCTCCCTTGATCTGTGTGTTGTTCGAGCCGGTCAAGTCGGCGGAGCCGGCGATGAGAGTGGGCAGAGACGTAGCAATGGCGTTCACCACTTTGGAGGAAGCCTGGCGCGTCGCCATCACCCCATCCGAAGGCTTGAATGACGGGATTTTGGATTTCCATCCTTCCGGCAGCTCCCCCCTGACGTAGCGGTCAAATTCCGCCGCCAAGTCCGGATAGGCGCTGCGATAAGCGTCCAAACGGATGTTCCAATCCGATTCCCATCTCTTCCCGCGCTCCACAGCCTCTCTGAAATGGATCAAGGCTTCCGGCGGGATATAAAACGGAGGATCGAGCGGCCATCCCAAATTCTGCTTGGTCAGCTTTACTTCTTCGACGCCGAGCGGCTCGCCGTGGACTTCTGCCGTGTCATGCTTGTTGGGGCTGCCGTAACCAATGTGAGTCCGGATGCAGATGAACGACGGGCGGCCTTTTTCCGCTTGCGCACGCTCGATGGCGCGGGCAACGGCTTCAAGGTCATTCCCATCCGGAAGCCTCTGCACAAACCATTCGTAGGCCTCAAACCGCTTGCAGCGGTCCTCCGTGAACGCCAAGTCGGTCGATCCGTCGATTGAGATGTGGTTGTTGTCGTAAAGATAGATCAGGTTGTCCAACCCCAGGTGACCGGCGAGCGAAGCGGCTTCCGAAGCCACACCTTCCATCAAGTCGCCGTCGCTGACGATGGCGTAAATCTTGTAATCCAGGATTTCATGGCCGGGCCGGTTGAAGTGGGCCGCCAGGTGTTTCTGTGCGATGGCCATGCCGACACCGTTCCCAAATCCTTGGCCCAGCGGACCCGTAGTGACCTCAACACCTGGAGTAAGGCCATATTCAGGATGGCCGGGAGTCTTGCTCCCCCACTGACGAAATTGCTTCAATTCTTCGAGCGGCAGGTCATAACCCGTCAAGTGCAGGAGGCTATAAAGCAACATGCAGCCGTGGCCGGCGGAAAGGACGAAGCGGTCGCGGTTGGGCCACTTGGGATTGGCGGGGCTGTGCCGGAGATATCGCGTCCAGAGAACGTAGGCCATGGCCGCGGCGCCCATGGGGAGGCCGGGATGTCCGGAATTGGCTTTCTGGACGGCATCGATGGCCAGGCAGCGAATGGTGTTGATGGAAAGCTGGTCAACACGGCTGGAAGCGGTTGAGCCGGTTTGAGCAATGGTTTGCGTGCCCAAGTAAATCCTCCTTCATGCGACGAGGTTTCAATTTTGCGGGCGGCCTAGTAGTGTCCTATTTTGATTGTAGTGCAGACATCCGGCCTGCAATTTCACCGGCTGGAAGCCGCCGCCACGTGCTGAACCAGGACTCTACCGGCGGCTTGGAGGCGAAAGCTTTACTCCCGGGCGTACCGGAAGTTCTCGATACCGGCTGCGGCCGGCCAAAACGTTATTATATCCTCTCCCGTCTTGTGAGGCCAAATTGTATGAACTCTCGAACTTTCGGGGACGGGTCAGTTTCCCACAAGGACGATATCTAGCCAGGTGCATTGCTTCCGAGTGCGCCATCGCGGGCGGAAGTCTAGCCCGCCCAGTAATGGAGAACGGACATGCACGATAAATGACCTTATAATAAGTACATCCTCGCGTCGCCAATGTCGGTGATGCTGGGTTGCAGATGGTGGAGTGGAGCCTCAGGCGAGTCAGCCCCAAACAAGAATTGGACCTCGGTGCACTGTAAGTAATAGAATCGGGGCATGCATTTTGAATGGGACTCTGCCAAAGCTGCGAAGAACCTGCGCAAACATCAGGTCGCATTAGAGGAGGCTTCCAGCGTCTTTTATGACCCGCTGGCGGTGACCGGCGCCGACCCCGACCATTCTGAAGACGAGAAAAGGCTGGTCACCTTTGGCGTGTCGTCGACCCATCATCTTCTCGTCGTGTCCCATACTGAACGTGGCGAGGCGATCCGCATCATCAGTGCTCGTCGCGCAACTCATCACGAAAGGCAAATATATGAAGAAGACTAAGTCCACATCTGATGAACTCCGCGCGGAGTACAAACGCTCTGACTTCAAACAGCTTGACCGAGGTAAATACTACGAGCGGATCAAGGCAAGCTCCAACGTCGTGGTGCTTGACCCAAAGGTTGCGGCCGTCTTTCCGAACTCAGCCTCCGTCAATAAAGCGCTGCACTCATTGGTTGAGGTGGCTGAGGCCTTAACATCCGGCTCCGGCCGGCCGCGCGGTCCTCAGCGGCCTGGCAGGTGAGTTTGAACATTAGGCCGAGCCACTGTAACGCATGTGCTGGCAACGAACACTTTAGCCCTGCCCTGATACGCAGCAACCACCGAGGGCGGCTCGATCCCTCTCGCCTTACCCGTCGGTTCCCTCGTGCCGGTAATCGAGCGCCGCCACCATCGACCGGTTATTCCGCCAGTCGCGCTCCACCCGCACGTGCAGTTCCAGAAAGACTTTGGGCGGAAACAGGCGCTCCAGCTCGTGCCGCGCTTCGGTGCCGACTTCCTTCAGCCGCGACCCCTCCGCCCCAATCACAATGGGCTTCTGGGTATCCTTCTCCACGAGGATGGTGGCCCCAATGCGGGTCAAATTGCCATCCTCCTGAAAGGACTCGATGATCACTGCCGTGACGTAGGGCAGTTCCTCCCTGGTATGCAGAATGATCTTTTCGCGGATGATCTCTCCGGCCAGAAACTTCTCCGGCTGGTCCGTATACATCTCCGGCGGAAACAGCGCGTCACCTTCCGGAAGGCGCTTGACGGTGGCCTCGGTCAAATCTTCAACGCCGTCGTGCTGCAACGCTGAAAGCGGAAAAATCTCATCGAATTCATAGAGCTTCGAGTAGCGGTCGATCAAAGGCAGCAGTCGCCGCTTTTGCATCTGATCGATTTTGTTCAGCGCCAGGATGGTGCGCGGCTGGTACTGCTTCAAAAGATCGATGGTGAATTGATCGCCTCGTCCGAAACTTTCCGAAGCATCCACCACGAGCAAGGCCAGGTCGCGGTCCGCCAGCGCCTGGCTCACAAAATCCATCATCTGCTTGTTCATGCGCGAAAGCGGTTTGTGAATGCCCGGCGTGTCCATCAGGATCACTTGCGCCGCCGGTCGATTCACCACGCCCAGGATGCGATTGCGGGTGGTCTGCGGCGCCGGAGTGACGATGGAAACCTTCTCGCCCACCATGGCGTTCACCAGCGTACTCTTGCCCGCATTGGGCCGCCCCACCACCGCCACAAAGCCGCAGCGGAAAACCGCGCACGGTTCGGATTGGGCGGCTGTTTCCTGTGGCTGACCGGCTGACTTGCCTGCGCTCTTCAAGCGATGATTCCTCCTGCGTCGTTCACACCAACCCCGGCTTCGACTTATTGAGGATTACCAATTATTGCGACACCCAATGCTGTAGCGGCGGTCTGCGACCGCCGGTTCTTCCGTGTTCATAGAGCGCCGCTACCGCGAACGCTGTCAGTATAATTGACAATCCTCAATGGTTCTTGGGCCTCGCCCTTCGCGCAACGCGTGACCGTTCCGCCGTATCAATCGCAAATTGGCAGCGCAATTCGTATTCGAGCGCGTGCATTTCCCCGCTGTCCGTTTCGTGATCGTATCCCACGAGATGCAGCGCCCCGTGCAACACAAGCTGGCGGAGCTTCCGGTCCGGAGTCATTCCCTCTTCCGCGGCATCCCGTCTTGCCATCGGCGCGGAGATGATGACGTCACCGAGAAAACCGGCCAAGCAGTCCTCGCCAACTTTCCTTACTCTTGACGACTCGGCATCGCCCGCCCACGGGAAGGAAAGCGCGTCCGTGGGCTTCTTCTTGTGACGGAACTCTCTGTTGAGCCTTTGGATTTCCCGGTCGTCGACGAAGGTGATGTCAAACCAGCGCCGTCCGAGCTTCAGCTCGCGAGCCAGTTCCGATGCAAAATCCTCAAGCCCCTTGAGGTTCAGCCGAATCTGTTTTTGGCGGTTGTAAATCACGCGGATCGTTGACAGCCCCGGCTCACGCCGGACGATTATTGGGCGCTTTTTCCTGCCGCTCGGACCGGGTCAGCTCGAATTGTTCGTAGGCCCGGATGATGCGCTGCACCAGGCTGTGACGCACCACGTCGCGTTCATTGAAATAGATAAAACTGATTCCGTCAACGCTGGTCACCACTTCCACCGCCTCCACCAACCCGGAGCGCCTCCCATTGGGAAGGTCAATCTGCGTCACGTCGCCGGTGATCACCGCCTTGGAGTTGAATCCCAGGCGCGTCAGGAACATCTTCATCTGCTCGCTGGTGGTGTTCTGGGCCTCGTCGAGGATCACAAAGGCGTCATTGAGGGTGCGCCCGCGCATGAAAGCGATCGGGGCAATTTCGATGACGTTCTTTTCCAGGTAGCGGTCCACACGGTCAGGGTCGAGCACGTCGTAGAGCGCGTCGTAGAGCGGCCGCAGGTAAGGATTGATCTTCTCTTGCAGGGTGCCGGGC
>JBOGKI010000416.1:0-4640 GCA_050745605.1 Terriglobia bacterium
GAAACGGTCGTAGTCCCCGGTGGGACGAAGCCGCCGCGCCCCGTCCACCGAATTGTCCACAAGGTCAATAATGGCTCGTGTCAGCGGGATGTCGCGGGTGAGCATGGAAATGAAGAACTCCTTGGTTGGGGAGGCATTGATGAGCGCCTGCTGATTTTGCGGGGTTAAAGTAGGTGCCATGCAGCTACATGCCTCCATCTCGCCAAAACTGCCTTGCGGAACCTGTAACGAGCTTCCCCTGCAGGCGCAGGACGGCTTCGGCCTTCTTAAACTTCTGGTGAATCACGCCACCGAGGATCAGCTTCTGTTGGGCGTCAGTGAGTGTCTGCGGGGAGAAGTGGACACCGCATTCGGCCAGGTCGGCGAAATTGGTCTCACTTGCACCCGTAGTCAAAAACTTGTCGGCATCCTGCGACGCGAGCCAGAGAGGGAAGCCCCATGATCGCCCTTGCCGGGCGAGCGAACTGAGGAGGCCGGCCTTGCTCTCTTTCGGCAGCAGGAGATGCGCCTCATCCACGAACAGCACCATCTTGATGGGTTGGACGTTGTTCTTGACTGCCAGATTCTGGCTGAGCTTCTTGGTGAGAGAGTTCAGGATCAGGGCCACCGCCGGCGCTTTTGTCTCAGTATCGTTGCCGAACTCCTTGAAATCGACTACCAGCGAGCCGTTCAACCATTCGTCGGCGGTAATCGCGCGGTCCGCATTGGCGAACAGGCCTAATCTCTCGATCTTCTGGATAATTGCAAGATCGACTCCGCTTGCTCCGCCATTTTGCAATTCCTGTGACAGCGACCGAAAATCCGGCGTGGTGAGATGTTCATAGGCATCAGAGATGTTGCGCTCCTGCTTCGCGCCCAGTTGCGGCGCGAAGCATCGGATCAGATTGGCAATCTCGTACGCGACTTGCGCATTTAGCGCCGAGTTTGTGTGCCGGTACAGCGGATTGATGGGCAGACCTTGCTGGATCAGCCGCACGGGGCTCGCCCCAGTCTGTTCCAAGAACCGGGTGCGATTCCTCCGTTGTTGCGGATTGTTTGGGTTGTCCTCCAGTTCGCCCTTCATGTCGAAGAACACGAACCGAACACCAAAGTTTGCAAGTTGGGCCAACAGATCGAGCGCAAGCTGGCTCTTACCAGTTCCAGGCTGTCCCGAAATCACAAGCAACCCGTTGTTGGTGCCGGGGCCGTTCACCGACCACTCAGGCGCATCCACCAAAACCTTGAGCTTCACCTCGGTTTCGACCACGGACAAAGCCGGGACTGACGGCCTGAGTCCCGTGTCTAGTTCAACGCTACCGGCTAACTTCAGCAAGTCACTCACGAACTTTGCCTGATCGTTGCCAGATTCCTCCCAAATCTGTTTGAGCCGCAGGCAGCCGAACTCGAAATGCTCGCGGAACTCCTGTCGGTAGGCACTCTCATCAAGGTTGCGACCACTCCGGTGGTTCAAAGCCGCGCGGACAATGTCTCTCAGTTCGTCTCCGACTACCTGTTCATCATTAAGCGTGACGCCTTTCGCATCCTTGGGCTTGAACTCAGGGGGCACGCCTTCGCCCAGCGCGATGAACAATGCGGAGCGGCCCAACACTGCCTGATTGCGTGCGCCGATGCGAGGATAGACGTTCTCGATAAATTCACGGGATTCGCGATGTGTGAGGGGTCCTGGGGGTAATTGAGTCGCGGAGCCGCTTCAGGTCGCTCTGAATTTCACTCTTCGATGCCAAGCGAGATGCAGTGCATCTGGCCAGAGAGTCTCGTCTTCTGGAAGGCGGAGCTTTCTGCCGTGACAGCTTTCGAGCAGATCGATCTCGTTTGGCCCTGCTTCTGTAAAATGCCCAACCGCAACGATAATTCGGTAATCGCCCGATACGGTCCACAGTCCCTGATCGAACGTCCAGTGGGCGTTTTTGGACAAAGCAATGCCGTTACGCGGGTCGTTGTTTCGGCTGTCTCGGAACTCGTGGATGTGTGCGGCGTCGACAATGCTACCGGCGGTGATCGTCGTGAGGCGATATGCGGTTAAGGCGCAGGTGTAATTGTAAGCAGTTACGACCCTGATTCTGAACCGCGCCTCCCGCCCGGCTATTTGGGCTTCCTCAGGGGATTTGTAGGCTGCGTGTTGCTCGATTTCAGGGCGTGCAGGGACCGGCAGGCCGATCACCTCGTACAGCGCTATTTGTTCCGAGGGGCGAAAGTATTTTGCGATGAGCAGATGCCGCGCCTTTTCGCGATTGGCCGGGTCTCTTAGAAAAGCGCCGAGATCGGTTGGCAGCTTTGCGTATTGTGTCAGCTTCTTGTCGGCTGACGGCGCGCCTCGGTCGTCCGTAGCGCTCCATATTCCGTCGCCGGAGAGATGATGGAAGGGCAAGCGAATATCCGGGCGCTGCGCGCGCCTGCCAGCGACGATGCCCCAGTAAGTGTAGAAGCGAAATGCCAACTCCGGTGACAATGGCAGAACATCGCGGTGAAGGTTACCGCTCTCTGCCAGGTCGCACACCACGAGGAGCAGAAGCGGTTTGTGGGGTGCGGGGTCGCCCCGGGCGCGGTCAACCCGTAATTTCGAGAACTTCGCTAACCAATAATCAGACCTACCTGGGCCCCGCGATGCGGGCCCCGCGAACTCTCGAGCAGTTTCGGTCACTTTAATTCTTCGCGCTCGCCGCCTGGTTCTCCATGTCATCCTTGAGAATGTTGAGCAAGTCATCCGGGAGGCCGTGGGCGCGGTGACTTTCGCTGTATTCCTCTACCTTGGCAATCATCCGGCGTAACGTCTCGGCGTCTATGCCCTTCTCGCGTGCCACTTCGTCTTCCATCTCACGCACGCGATTCAGTTCATTCAGGTCCGGGCTCATGATGCCACCTCTTAGCTTGCTGACGATACGCGCCACACCGCGGCCATCGTCCGGATCGCGCGCGGCCTTCCACATTTGCTGGATGAGCAGCAGTTCTTCGGGGCAGATGAGCTGCAGGCCGGTCTCCTCCTGTAAAGCGAGCAATTTAGCCAGGAGTTCTCGGCGGGCGGAGATCACCAGCGGCCCAGGACCGTTATTACCGTTCATCCGCCGGCTGTCGCGTTTGTTGTTGATGGGATCGCGGTAGAATAGCAGCGTTTCGCGGAACTCGATCAGTTTTTCCATGCGCTCGTCGCCGCTGGCAAGCAATCCTTCGCTGGCCTTATCACGTTCAACAACCGTGCAGGTCCAGCAGCCGAACCGGCTGTTGCCACAACTGGGTGTGCTGGTGTCGATTTGGATTGGACATTCGCCGTTGCTGGCGCTGGCGTAAAGTTTGTAAAGGGACCTGTTGTCACCACCCCAGGGGTTGGGTTTCTGAAGCAGATACGCCCAGACATCTTCTGTGCTAAGAAATTCAATCGGATTGGACACCCACACGCGGGGCAAGTCAGGATGCCGGCGTAACCCGTTGCGCGCCTCACGACCCGCCATCGTCTGTGCGCGGGTTGAGCTTTCTGCACGGCGAGCGCCAAGATGCAGAATCGCTTCTCCCCAATGACCGAGGCGCTGCTTTACGAACACATTGACCGGATCGATCTTCATCCGTTGGGTGCACCAGCGGAAGGTGCGGTTGGGAGGCGGGTATCCACGGCCAATGATGTTGACCCAGAACGATTCTTCGATTGTGGGTTTCAGCAGAGTGGCGTCGATGTTGAGGTCGTTCTGCCGGGAGCACTTGCGCATCCGGTCCAGCGTGCCTTCGATCATTTCCGCGATGGCGGGAATTTCGACGCGCGTGTCCGTACACAGGACCGACACCGGCTTTTTTCGCTTCTCGGCAGGGATGGACATGACGGCGTCGAAAATCAGCGCGGCCAGCATAGTGCTGTCCTTGCCGCCGCTAAAGCCGACAAGCCAGGGCCGCTCGTCCTCCATGTAAAGTTGGCGGAGAGAAGTCTTAATATCCTGAAAGATATTTGTTGTCATCGGAGCCCTCAGTATGCTGGACTGAGCGTTTGATTGCAAGACGCTCGTCTTCAGCTTATGAGTGTAAAACGGCAGCCGCGCCGGACCCTCTCTCGTGACGCCCAGGCGGAATAAACCAGCATGCCGTCTGCCAATCAGAAATCACGGCGCTTAATTGCCCGGTCCAACCCACGATCCGGGGGATTCCATTTCCCGCTAAACGTCCTTCCGTCGTTCAAAGCCGTTGCCACCGCGCCTGATTGCTCTCCATGCGGCTCGTTTCGCTGCCACGAAACGGTTGGTTGCTTGAGACTCCGCCAAGGATTGGCGTCTGAACTTCAGCCATCAACATTTGAGTTCGCAATGAGCTAAACTGTATATCGGAGTTCGGGAATCTAATCCGGCGAGCCTGAGGTGAACCGTGCAACAAGTGAAGATCATTGTTGAAAAGCATCCCGATGGTTATGTAGCCTATCCGCTCGGAATGAAGGGTATTGTTGTCGGCGAGGGAGACTCCTACGAAGAGGCCCTGGCGGATGCTACCTCAGCCATCCGGTTTCACGTGGAGACCTTTGGCCCGGAAGTCCTTGATGCCGACCCGCCAGTTCTTGAAGCGTTTGTCGCCGAGGCGCGGGTCGAGCGCTGATGCCCAAATTCCCGGTTGATGCTCCCAAACGAGACGTCATCCGAGCACTGGAGCGACTGGGCTTTCGAGTGCTG
>JBOGKI010000417.1:0-4627 GCA_050745605.1 Terriglobia bacterium
GTAGAAGTCAGCACCGGGGACGGCGGAGTCTACCTCCCACCAGGCACCTACTGGGAGTCGGTGGTTCCGGTGTGCACGGATTCCGGCGACCCGAACTGCGGCGGACGTTCGTTCCAGGCGGATACGGACGGTACCAACGCTTACAACTTTTACGGGCCGCCCGAGCCGCAAAATGACTCATTTTGGAATTCGAGCTTCTTTGGCGAGAATTTCACCCTGATCAATTCGCAAAACATCGGCGCGCCGATTGACCCGATCATGTCTGCCGGCGTAATTGGCACCTTGCCCTGCGTCGCCGGCGACACCTCGTGCCCTTACACTCCTGAGCCTTCCAGCTTGCTCTTTCTGGCAACAGGGCTGGCCGGCTTGGCGGGCGCTGCCCGCCGGCGTTTCGGTAAGTAGCTTTTCTCAGGACAGAATAGGAATTCTTAACGGCGGGAGAGATTCGGGGATGGCATTCCCAGTCTCTCCCGTTTTAGGTGGTTCCCAGCTTCAGGCGTGATGTAGGGGCGGGCCCTGCGCCCGCCCACGGGCGACCACGAGGGTCGCCCCTACTCCTTAACTGAACGGTGTTGAGTTTAACCTGGATTCTTCACGAAGTTTTTTCCCGGACCGTCAGGGCACGGTTAAAACCGTGCCCTGACGATCGTCCAGAGGAGTTCGCGATTAATCCAGGTTAATAACCGCGTGCCGTGGCTACTGGTTTTGGGGGCAGCCTCGCTAGCGAGGGACGGGCACTAATCTGCGGGTGAACTCAGTGTGACTGCTGGCTCGGCACTGCTCAAGCACACACTGGCGCTGTGTACCAGGCAGGTTTCCGCTGGTTCGTGCGGGTCTGTGCGTATAGAACTTAGCTTCAGCAGCGCCTTTGTTGCCAGAGCCTTGGCTAACGCAGCATTCAGCTCCGGGTCACGTAAGCTTGTGCAAGAATAGATTCCGACAAACGTTTCCACCTGAGCGGCGAACCCATTGCCGCGGCGGGTGATCCTGGCAACAACGCCTGTGCCAGCGTTGGCGGTCCCTAGCCTGAGTTATTCACGAAGTTTCATTCGAGGACCGGAAGGGCACGGTTTTAACCGCGCCGTTTGAGCGCGGGCCCATTTTGTTTTTTCTCGCATCCCGAACGGCTCGTCGGAACGAGCCGTTCGGGATGCGAGAAAAAAGGACGATCGAAATGCGATGGTTCGGCACGGTTAAAACCGTGCCCTTCCGGTCTCCATACCAAGCTGACGAATAATCCAGGCTATGGCGGACGTAAGGGGCACGACGATGCGGCCACCCTCGCTCAACCGCGTCAGCCAAAGTGGGTGCGGGTGCGTGACCCCGGCATTGATGAGCATCGCGTCACAGGTGCCTGGGTCGAACGTCGCTCCGTCACCGGTGTAGACGGAAGCACTTGGATATGGGGCGAGATTCGCGCGAGCCCGGCTCGCCAAAGCTGGCTCCACTTCACTCGCTGCCACCCTGCCGCTGCTACCGACGACTTCCGCAATGATGGCCGTATAGTAACCAACCCCACAGCCAGGTGGTAAACGGAGTCACCCGGCTTTAGCTCGAGCGCATCGATCCATCGGGCCAGCGCGCTCGGCTGCCCGTTGTTCAGATGTTTCCCGGCGTCGAGCGCCACCAGGACGTTGTGGTAAAGGTCGCGGGGGTCTTCCGTCGTCAAGTAACCCCCGCCTTTCAAGCCCATGAACGGCATTGAGACCATTTCGGGCGACGCGACCTGCCAAGGCGCTGGACCCATAAACTTCTCGCGCGGTACCCGCGCAAAGGCTTCAATAAGGGCAGGCGAATGGACGTTAGCGGCAATTCGGACTTCTTCAGCGTAAAAACGCCGCCATTCGTCAGTGATCATAAAGCCCCGCCCCGCTTTTTTCTAGTGTTAACATCGCCCCGCGAGCTTCCCGGCGCAATGGCCAGTCGGGTTTGGAACGCTCGGGTGACCCAGGCGTCCATGGCAGGGGGGCGCTGGAAAACCATGCGGGATAGATATCAAGGCAACCTTACCCGCACCCCAATCCAGCATTACGAGAACCGAACAAGCAAATTGGGCCTGGCTACGACGTGCCGCTCACTTTTCCTGCGGCTTTTGAAGCTCGTTCAAAAGGCTTTCGATTTTCAGCGCCTCTTCCGCTCCATGATCGAGAACGAATACAAGCTCTGGAGAACGACGCAGGCGCAGCCGGTGGCTCATCTCGTAGCGAATGAAGCCGGTGGCGGAAGATAGCCCGTCCAGCGTGGCCTGCTGCGCTTCCGGGCTTCCGAGCACGCTGACCATAACCCGGGCGCGAGACAGGTCGGCGGTCAGGTCAACACGGGTCACGGTGGAGAAAGCAATGCGCGGGTCACGCAATTCTTCGGTCATCAGCGTGGCGATTTCGGCGCGAATCTGATCTGCCAGGCGGTCCACCCGGCGCGAAGGTCCTGCCATGAGCAAACCCCTTGGCGATAAAAACTGGAGGAAATCTGCCGCAAGCGAGCCGCGCCCAAGCGTCACAAAAAGTCGATGGAGTACTGCGCCACGTCCTGGCCCAGAATGCTCTCCGACTCCCGAAGAACCTGCTGCAGCGCCGATTCCAGCAAGGTCTGGCTGCCCGAAATGGAGACGACGCCCAGTGTCGCCTGCTGCCAGACGTCCTGATGGTCCATCTCCGCCACGGCCACGTTGAACCGGGTCCGAAGCCGGTCGCGGAGCTTGCGGATGACAGCCCTTTTGTCCTTGAGGGAGTGTGCGTAGGGGAGCTGGATTTCCAGGATCAGGACGCCCACAGGCATGTCCGGCCGGCCTCGCGGCTCAGAGGTTGGTTACGCCAACGCCTCCTCCGTCACACGTTCCGTAACGAAGGCTTCAATTATGTCGCCCACTTTCACGTCACTGAAGTTCTCGAGCGCGACGCCGCACTCCATGCCGGACCGCACTTCCTCAACGTCTTCCTTGAAGCGCCGCAGCGACCGGACTTTACCTTCGTAAACCACAACGCTATCGCGAAGCAGGCGGACGCGAGAGTCTCGCTTGAATTTGCCGTCCAGAATATAGCATCCGGCGACGGTGCCGACTTTGGCAACGCGGAAGGTGTCGCGGACTTCGAGGCGGCCGAGGGAAATTTCCTTGTATCTGATCGCCAGCAAGCCGACTTTGGCCTTGCGAATCTCGTCCGCCAGCTCGTAGATGATCGTATGCAGGCGGATATCCACCTTCTCGAGAGCGGCCAGCTCAGACGCTTTGCGCTCGGGCCGGACGTTGAATCCCACCACCACCGCATTCGACGCGGAGGCCAGCAGCACGTCCGTCTCCGTGATGGCGCCCACGCCGGCGTGAATCACCTTCACCCTCACCCGGTCGTCACTGAGCTTGGTCAGCGTCTCAGAAACGACTTCGACGGATCCCTGAACGTCTCCCTTCACGATCAGCGGCAAGTCTTTCACGTCGCCGGCGGCAAGCTGCTGATGCAACTGTTCGAGCGTCAAGCGCGCGGTCTTGGCCAGCGCCGCTTCCCGCATCTTCGCCTGCCGGTGCACCGCAATCTGTCGGGCCTTGGAGGTGTCTTCAATGGACTGGAGGCGATCTCCAGCCTGAGGAACGTCCTCCAGCCCCAGCACCTCGACGGGGGTTGAGGGCGTCGCGTCGGTCACCGGGCGGCCGCGATCATCGAACATGGCCCGGACTTTTCCGTAAATGGCCCCCACAATGAACGCGTCCCCCACGTGAATGGTTCCGTTCTGCACCAGGACGGTGGCCACCGGCCCACGGCCGCGGTCCAGTTTCGCCTCCAACACCGTGCCGCTGGCCAGCCGTTTCGGATTCGCCTTCAATCCTTGCAGGTCGGCAACCAGCAGGATCATTTCCAGCAGCAGCTCAAGGTTTTTGCGCTGTTTTGCGGAAACTTCCACCGTCACGGTATCGCCGCCCCAGTCCTCAGGCATCAGGTTGAGGTCTGCGAGTTGCTTTTTCACCCGCTCGGGCATGGCCTCCGGCTTGTCGATTTTATTGATGGCGACGATAACCGGAACCTTGGCAGCGCGGGCGTGGTTGATGGCCTCCAGAGTCTGCGGCATCACGCCATCGTCCGCCGCCACCACCAGCACCACAATATCCGTCACTTTCGCGCCCCGGGCGCGCATCAAGGTGAACGCTTCATGGCCCGGCGTGTCCAAAAAGACCACCTTGCGCTGATTAACCTCAACGTGGTAGGCGCCGATGTGCTGGGTGATTCCGCCTGCCTCCTTCGCCACCACGTTGGTTTCACGGATCGCATCCAGCAGCGAGGTCTTGCCGTGGTCCACGTGGCCCATGACGGTTACAACCGGAGCGCGAGGCTGCAAGTCCTCGGCGCGGTCCGCGTCCTCATCCAACTGCAGGACTTCCTCCTCAAAGCTGATGACGGTGGTTTCCGCCCCAAAGGTGCGGGCCATTTCCGTCGCCGTCTGGCTGTCAAGCGTCTGGTTGATCGTCGCAAAGACTCCCTTTTCCAAAAGCCGCTTGATGACGTCCTTGGCGCGTACCTCGAGTCTTTCCGAGAGTTCCTTGATGGTGACCCCTTCCGTGACGGTAATCTTCCGCGTGATGGGGACTTCTTCGGGGACCACCGGCTTGGGAAGAGCGAAGGGCGATGGAGTCCGCGAG
>JBOGKI010000418.1:0-4612 GCA_050745605.1 Terriglobia bacterium
CGGGACCGTGTTGGCCCTGGGGTTGGCTCTCCACCACATTCCCGGCGGCTGGACGACCGTCCACCACCTTGCTCAGATGTCCGGCCATAAATTGTCGGTCTTTAATTTTTCGTTCAACTGGCATGACCCTTATATATTCTGGGCGGGCTTCATCGGCGGCACGTTTCTAACCAGCGCCAGTCACGGTACGGATCAGTTGATCGTGCAGCGGCTGTTGGCGGCGCGCAACATGCGCCAGAGCCAGGCGGCGCTGCTCTCAAGCGGTATTATGATTCTCTTCCAATTTATGCTCTTCCTGGTCGTCGGCGTCGTTCTGTTTGCCTTCTACCGCTTCCACCCGCCCATGGCGCCTCTGGGACGCCCGGATATGATTTTCCCTTACTTTGTCATCCATTCCCTGCCTCCGGGCCTGGCTGGATTGTTGATTGCGGCGATTATCGCGGCGGGCATGGCCAACCTCAGCGCCGCATTGAACTCATTAGCCTCTAGCTCGGTGGTGGATTTTTACAAGGCCTTCTTCAGGAAGTCCGCCAGTGAGCGTCACTACTTAAATGTGTCCCGCTTCATGACCTTGGTCTGGGGCGGGGTGCTCATCGCCATTGCGCTGGCTATTGCCACACTCCATCGAAGCGTGCTGGAGCTGGCTTTGACCATCGCCTCCGTGCCCTATGGGAGCATGCTCGGAATTTTTCTGCTGGGCACCCTCACCAAGAACACGCGGTCCACCAGTGCTTTGATCGGGGCGCTTTGCGGCTTGGTGGGGCTGCTCCTGACGATTAAGCTGACGGGAGTTGCGTGGACCTGGTACGTGGCAATTGGAACCACCATTACCTTCGTAGTGGGCTGGTTGGCTGGAAGATTTCAAATAGCGATCCAACGCCGCGCCTGAATAAGATGGCCGAATCCAACAAGCTGATCAAGGGACTGGGGCTTTACGGGGCCACCTCGGTGGTTGCCGGAACCATGATCGGGACGGCGATCTTCGTGGTTCCTAGCATGATGTTGCAACAGGTGGGGAGCCCATTCAAAGTGCTCGAAGTGTGGGTGTTCGCAGGAGTGCTCAGCCTGTTTGGAGCCCTGGGATATGCCGAGTTAGGCGCCGCCATCCCGGAGGCGGGCGGAGAATACGTCTACCTGCATCGGGCTTATGGACCCATGATGGGGTTTTTGTACGGCTGGACGCAATTTATTGTGGCCAAATCGGCTTCGATTGCCGCCATCGCCACGGGATTTCTGCTCTATCTGGCCTACTTCTTCCCCGGGCTTACTGGAACGCTCTGGAGCGCGCACTTCGCGGCGTGGGGTCACGTTTTGAGGCCTGCTGTTTCCGGACTGCAAGTGGGAGCATTGGGTATGATCGTGCTTTTGTCCGTCGTGAACATTCTGGGGGTTCGCGGCAGCGGCGCCGTGCAGACAGTATTTACGTTCGCCAAGGTCACGGCGCTGGCAGCTCTGATCGTACTGGGCCTGCTGTTTGGCCATGGTTCGTTCAGCCATTTCAGCCGGGCGGCCACGTCCACGGTCCACGGCGGCTTGATGGCGGGCGTCGCCGCCGCCACCATTTCGGCCCTCTGGGCCTATGACGGCTGGAACAACCTCAGCATGGTTTCGGGCGAAGTCAAGGATCCGCAAAGGAACATGCCCATTGCCCTGATCGCCGGCGCCTTATTGGTAGGCATTGTCTACATTCTGGCCAACTTGGTTTACTTTTATCTCTTGAGCCCTGGCGCGGCGCTTTGCACCAGTACCATTGCCGCGAACGCGGCCAGAAGCTTCCTGGGCCGAGCCGGCGGAGATTTCATCGCCGTCGGCGTGCTGATTTCGACCTTCGCAACGTTGAACGGGTCGATCCTTGCTTCTTCCCGGATTCCGTATGCGCAGGCGCGCGACGGACTCTTCCCTTCGGTGCTGGCCGCCGTTCATCCGCGTTTTCGGACTCCAGTCGTTTCCATCGTCGCCCAGTCGACGGTGGCGGGGATTTTCGTGATCAGCGGCACCTACGAAACGCTTTACACCAAGGCGATCTATTCGGAGTGGATTTTTTACGCGTTAGTGACGGCTTCAATTTTCGTTCTAAGGCGCGCTAAGCCCGATATGCCACGTCCTTATAAGACATGGGGCTATCCCGTGGTTCCAGCCGTCTTCGTGCTTTTGGCTTTGGTTCTGCTGGGCGGCGCATTCGTTGAAACCAGGCGGGACGCCGTCTGGTGCCTGATTCTTGTGGCCAGCGGCATCCCGGCCTACTACCTCTGGAAAGTTCTGGTTGGAAAGCAGACGCGATGAGCGCGAGACCGGAGCGGGTCTTCAGCAGCCAGTGCAAACGTCGAGAGTTTGCTACGTGGATGCTTGGATCCGAGGGTTCGTCTCTGTCCTCTTGGTAGTGTCTCAGTTTGGCGTAGAGGCGGCTTTACGCCGCCATTTGGCGAGGTAAACTCGCCGCTACAAAATCAAACTGAGACACTACCGTCCTCTTTCCTGCCTTTCTGTTTTCGCGGCCCCTGTGATAGCATCCACGGCTGTGCGGAAGACCAAAAAGCCAAAGCACTCACAACTGAGATTCGGAATCGGGGAGTGGTACGGAAGGCCCTTCGCCGCTCTGGCGATCGAGGAGCGCCGGAAATTCGCAGAGATCCAAACCCTCCCCAAGGCGCAAAAGCCCTTGCTGCCCTGCCCGTTCCAATCAACGCCAGAGCGAAGTGTGGCCTGTAACAAGCCCGGTGGCGCCTGCTCATTTCGTCTCTACGAGAAATCCAAGCAAACGGGCGAAGTGACATTCGCTGGCGACGAAGCCGGGCAGCTCCGCATCTTCTGTCCGAACCGCTTCGAGGAAGGCAGGATGATCTATCGATGGGTTGGGGAAACTGTTCTGCACTGCGCGGAGCCTGTCGTACTCAAAGAGATCGGATTCCTGGAGCCGCCACCCACGGAGGCGCAGGCGGAGGAGCCAGGTGACAGTGTGGGCCGGATTGATAAGGTTCTTGTCATCCCTGGCGCTGATCCGCTCTCCTGGTGCGCCCTGGAGGTCCAAGCGGTCTACTTCTCCCAAGGGCATGAAGGACGAGTTTGGGGCCATTCTGAATCACCCCGATAACACGCTGCCCTTCCCGGTGTACACGCGCAGGCCCGACTACCGGAGCAGCGCATCTTCAAAGGCTCGTTGAGGGCCTCATATGTCTAAGGTTTTGAAAACGCCACCTTCTGACACCGAGTCATTTTGCCGCGACGAAATCGACCGGATGCTCAAATACTCACAAACGAAAGTCATAATGCCGGTGGTTACCCTCGGACTGCTCCGCGTTTTCCTCGAAAACGGCGCGCGTGTCTTCTCTGACGCTGAAATCAAACGGGCATATGAGGGCGCGGTCAAATACTTGGTGGAGTTTCTAGGGCATGATGTCCACATTGGCGCGAAATATTATGATGCCTACGGAACGCGAATGTCGCGATATAGCGTCCTCAGGTCGCTTGGACACCTGAAATACGAATTGCTGGCCCCATATTCTACATTTGCAGCGAGCCTCTGCGAATGGATCCCGCCCCGAATCGCGCGTCATATTGAAGAACGCTTGGGCATAGTGCCGCACTTGAGCAACTCAGCTACTCGCGTGGCGTACGCCGAAGACCGCGAACGATTCCTTGGGCTGATTCGGCAGCAAATCGACAAAACGCCGGCCAACTTTGAAATTCTTAGTTTTGCCGTCATCAAGGTTCATCTGGAAAAGTTTGCCTGCAAGGTATACCGGGACACCCGGACGGCTGCTCACGACAAGGGAGTGGACATCTCGACGAACTTCGGCGTTGTCTATCAGGTGAAGAAGCTGAGGATTTACACGGAGACGGAAGCTGACCGGGTTTATGCGGAATTGAAGGTGAATTTCGACAGTGAGCGGTTACAGGATGGAAACGTGATCCTTGTCATCGACGATATCTCGAAGCAAGTAAGCAAATACCTTATAGACATGAGGGTTCAGTCCATTACTAAGGCAGATTTATTGAAGATGGCGGGGAGTTTCGAGGAGCCGGAGGACCGCCAGAGGGTCCTGCGCATAGTATACGAGGAGTTTAGGCGCGAGTATTCCAGCACCATCAAATGATGGCGCTACCTCGACTCTTCCAAAATGGCAGTCAGCGAAATTCCGTTGAAAGCGATGTCTTCGGCTGCCTCCTCAGCCTCGCGCTCATTCGAGAAGGACCTCTCAAATTTGGTCACGTAATCCACAGGATAGTTTCCCTCCACGACACTTGTTGTGGCCCCTCCGAAGCCATCAGTTTCGACGACTACAATATCATCACTCACTCCGTTGCGTGAGGCAACAAAGGTGACCTCGCCGGGGCGACTGATCCCGAGTTCCTTCCGAAGAGTGTCAGCCCGGTTCTGAAGATTCCTCAACTCGGCAAGCTTTGCGCTCATTTTCATATGAATGGCGACTCCTCAAGAAAAGGGTGGCCGACCAACCATTCCGCCAGCGAGCGGCTCGGCAAACTCCAGCGGGCGGTGCGGAAGGCTTCTCATCCACTGTCTGACATGCGGAACCAACCATGTCTTGCCGCCGGGATACCGGAACGGGCTGCGGTGTGGAACGGAGGCGACATTGATTACGCGCATACCCAT
>JBOGKI010000419.1:0-4604 GCA_050745605.1 Terriglobia bacterium
GCACGCCCTTTACGCCCAGTAATTCCGAACAACGCTCGCCCCCTACGTATTACCGCGGCTGCTGGCACGTAGTTGGCCGGGGCTTCTTCCACCGGTACCATCAGAGCCCGCTCTTCACAGGCCCATTTGTCCCGGTCGAAAGAGGTTTACGACCCGAAGGCCTTCATCCCTCACGCGGCGTTGCTGCATCACCCTTTCGGGCATTGTGCAAAATTCCCCACTGCTGCCTCCCGTAGGAGTCTGGCCCGTGTTTCAGTGCCAGTGTGGCCGTGCGCCCTCTCAGGCCGGCTACCGATCATCGCCTTGGTGGGCCATTACCTCACCAACTAGCTAATCGGCCGCAGCCCCCTCCTCGAGTGGCCCTTGCGGGCCTTTGCTCCCGGCAACTTCCGCCGCCGGGATGTTATGCGGTATTAGCCCGAGTTTCCCCAGGTTATCCCCCGCTCAAGGGTAGGTTAGCTACGTATTACTCACCCGTACGCCACTTTACTCACGGGGTTGCCCCCGCTTTCTCGTTCGACTTGCATGTGTTAGGCACGCCGCCAGCGTTGATTCTGAGCCAGGATCAAACTCTCGTTTGAAACTTGGCAACATGAGCAAATTCCGTTACCGGACTCGCTCACGTTAAACTTTGGAGTTTCCCCGCAGCCTCGCAAATCTCATTGCTGAAACCTGCCAAACCGCGGAAGAACTCATGCCTCTTCCCTTTGCCGTTGGGAAGAAGCATGTCGCTCAGCGTCGCGCATCATTCCCGAAGGAACGCATGCGCAATTGACGTGGCTTGCTCAACTCAGTTGTCAAAGAACTATGAAGGTCCGCTTGGGACGGATTCCCTGCTTCGGGAAGGGCGCCGCCCATGTTTGCCGGAGCAAGTGGAACGGCGTTCGCCTTGTAGGCTCTTCTCCCTCAAGACAATTTACAAGGTTACAGTATCAAACCCAGAATGTCAAGCGCCTTTAACAAAAATTTCGGGACGCCACACTTCACCAACTCACCAGATCTTCGGTGAGTTCAAGCGACAGCCAGCCTTCTCGCGGAACGACTTGAATCGGAAGCTCATTCACCCACAGCGAAACTTGCATTCGCGTCTTCTCGCCCGGCTTCAATTGCAGCAACGTATAATCAATCCCGGCCTCAAAAATGCTTCCGTACGCCACCCGCAGTAGCTGACCTGTCTCATCCGGAATTTTCATCGGCCGGTCTCGCCGCCAAAACCCAACCTCCGCGAGCGCCCCCTGGCGGATGGCCGCATGCAACCGGGCCGGCTGGCCACCGTCAAAGTTAACGCGGATATCAAATTCCGGACGCTCGCCCACGAACGCCTCCTTCGGGTCCACTCTCAGGAAAACGGCGTTTTCATTGTAGCCGTAATACACGGCCTGAATGTGCTGAGCGGCGCCGTGGAGCGAGCCGGAGCGGTCGTCCGGCGAATAGACCCCTGACCCCAGCCATTCGAAGTAAGTGGTCACCCTCCCGTCCAACGTGGGTCTTACGAAGGCGGTGGGGGCAACGTTCAACCCTGTAATCGTTCTCGGCTGCTTGATCGGGCCCGCCAGCTCATCCGGAGTCGCTCCCCCCAAGAGGCGGTAGATGTTGCTCAGGTGCTTGCGGAAGAGCTGGTCAAACTCTTCATCATTGGCCGTGGAGTGCTCCGGTCCATACCACCAGCACCAGTCGCTCCCCTCCGCCACCCACAATTCCTGGCGCGCCAGTTCCACCTGCTGCAACTTGAGGTTCGGGTTCCCGGCGTGCGCCGCGAAAAAATCCCGCGCCTCACCCAGCAGGTCCCAGGCGCGGTTATCCTCGTCCGCGCCGATCCACACGTCGAAGTTGGCATTGATCCAGGACCCTGGAATCACACGAGGCAGTTCCCCTGGGCTTGCCAACCCCAGAGCCTCGCTGGCCGTCACCGCGCGGACTTCGTCCTGACTGGCCAGGATACCGTAAAAGCTCTTCAGAAATTCGCGGCCATTTTGCCAGTAATACTCCCAGGCGTTCTCCCCATCCAAAATCACGGAGACCACTGCATTTTCCTCGCCGCGGCTTCTTCCCGCGTTCCGGATCCGATGGAACAAGTCATTCGCTGCAGCGTGTGGATCCATTCTCGAATAAACAAATCCGATGAGATCGGAAAGCTCATGATCGCGGAAGAACAGGTTGACCGGTTGTCCCGCGGCACTGAAGCGGTGCGGGCGATAGAGCTCATACCCGCCCTGCACCGTGCCGTCACCATTGCGGTGGAACCCCATCTGAAGTGATCGACCCAGCACACCCTCGTCGGTGGCGGCCCACTTAAATCCTTCTTCGGCGGCAATGCGCAGAACCTCCTCCGAGACGCTTCCTTCGCTCGGCCACAACCCTCGCGGCGTCGTGCCCAAAACCCGTTGATGAAGCTCGACGGCGGCGCGCAATTGGGCTCGGGCATCTTCTGGATGCAAGAACCGCCGCCGGGGAAGCCGCAGTCCGGGATGCGACTCAGCCCCCGAGTCTGAATCGCACAGCAGAGGCAGGATGGGGTGATAGAAGGGAGAAGTTGAGAGTTCGATTTGACCGCGCTCCGCCGCCCGGCGATATTCCACCAGCGTTCGCCCAAACAGCTCCATTTCCTTTTCCCGCAACATCCGTTTGTCCGCCTCGCTGTAACCCCGCTGTCGCGCCACCAGCGCCGCCACCTTGGGATCGGTGGCCAGGTAGATTTCATCAAACCAGGCAAGCTGCGAAAGCAATTGCAGGTCCAAAATATCCTGAAGCCCCGTCAGCCGCCTCGCCACCGGCTCGCCGTCCTTGGCAACCGCTTTTTCGTACAACTCCCGGAAGCGCGGATAACGGTTCAACAGATTATCCCGGTTCACCTGAAAAGCGTTGGCCACCATCAATTCACGTTCTTCCGCGGTCAACTGTGCCGCGGCCTTGAAAGCAAGCTCATAGGCCGTCTCGTGGGCACGGTCGTGCGCGTAGTCCTCGATCTGAGCCACCAGCGAAGGCACCAGATTGAACGTTACGTGCACGCCGGGAAAATCCTCAAGCATCGCCACCATGCCGAAATAATCCTTCAACGTGTGCATCCGGACCCAGGGCATGGCATAGCGGTCCTCCACAATATCCTTGTAGTAGGGCTGGTGCATATGCCAAAGCAGCATGAGATACGTGCGAGCCATAAAAACCGAAGCTGCTCCTTTACCGCCTTAAAACCGGCGTGGTAGCATGGATTGAGTGCGGGTGAAACGCGGGGATTTAGGAATTCCGGGTGTCCATCCGTAAAGCCCGGCCCTCGGGTAGCCTAAATTCTTGCAGCCTGGCGTGGCATGAGAATCCTTACGCGTTACATCCTGAAGGAAGTCTTTCTCCACTCGCTACTCGGCCTGTTGATTTTCACCTTCGTTCTCTACCTTCCCAACTTAAACCGGCTTTTAGAAATGGCCGTGGAGCACAGTCTGGGGGCGCTCAACATGGCATCGTTGTTTCTCGCCCCCATCCCCAGCGTCCTGGTGCTCACCATTCCCATCGCCACCCTGGTGGGAATACTGATCGGCCTCAGCCGCATGGCCGCGGATGGCGAAGTCATTGCCGCCCGCGCTTCCGGAGTCGCACTTTCACAATTCGCCCGGCCGGTCTTGATCTTCGCTCTTGCCGGCTGGGCTTGCGCTTCCGCCATGAGCCTCTATCTCTCTCCGCTCTCCACGCGAAAACTGACATTGATGGAAAATGAGATCAAGACCAGCATGGCACCCTATGAAATCCGGCCGCGCGTCTTCATCGAGCAGTTTCCAAATCTTCTGATTTACCTCAAAGACATTCGCGGTCCCGAGTCCACCTGGAAAGGCGTGTTCATCGCGGACAACACGGACCGCAAATCACCGAAAGTGACGGTAGCGGAAAGCGGCATCCTTGTCAACGATAAGGCCAACCATCGCCTCGCCCTGCGCTTGGTGGATGGCGCCACACACGAATTGGATCCTCTTGATCCGGAACGTTATTCCATTATTTCCTTCACCGCAACTGACCTGCCGGTGATGGCCGAAAAGGGTGGCGCCGCCGCCGGCGGACAGGAGTCGCCCGCCGCCATGTCCGTGGTGGAGCTGGTCCACGCCGCCCGCAATCCGCGAACCCGGCGAGCCATGCTGGTGGAGCTCAATTACCGGTTGGCCCTGCCCGTGGCCGCGATCGTCCTGGCACTGGTGGGCATGCCGCTCGGCATGTTCACACGGAAGGGTGGAAAATCCGTGGGCGTGATGCTCGCCACCCTCCTGGTCTTTCTCTACTACGTCATCATGGCGTTCGGTATGGGTCTTGCCAAGCAGGGCCGGCTGAATCCTTTTCTGGGGTTATGGGCTGCGAATATCGTTTTCCTGGCGGCGGGTCTTGTCATGCTCTGGCAGATGAGGAAAGTCCGGTTCCGGGTCCAGTTCTTTCAGGACTGGATTGAGGACCTGGCGCGCAGTTTCCAACGCTGGCGGGCCAGGCGCGCCCGTGCCACCCCCTCCAACACGTTGCTTCGTCCACGCCACTTGGGCAGCCGTCTCTTCCAGATCTTCGATATCTACATCATTCGAGGCTGGGTCTTCTATCTGCTCATCATGCTGGTGGCGCTCACCGGCATCTAC
>JBOGKI010000420.1:0-4598 GCA_050745605.1 Terriglobia bacterium
CGCCAGGCCTGGGAACAGGCATTCCGCACCGCCGATCCTTCCGCCAACGATGAACTGATGCTCGTCACCTTGCCTGGCAGCGAGTTCAATCTGAAGGAATGGCGGTGGTAAGCGAACGGCTAATCGAAGCCCGTCAAAAGTGGCAAAAGCGGGCAGGGAATTGAGCGGTGCCGAAAACGGGTGCGCCAGGGCCTCTCAGGAAGGGGTTGCTGCGCCGGTGACGCCACGGCGTTCTCAATCGCGCGTATGGTGCACGATGACTCCCGGAGGAGCGGCAGAAGGAGTCGCTGGGCGAGTGAGCACGAAAGTCAGTTCCGTGCCGGGATGAAGGACAAGGTCCTTGTGTTTCTTGCCCAACATGCGGATGGCGCCAGCCAATGCGCCGATACCGGCGCCGTAAAGAGCGCCCTGGCCGCCCGCCGCGATAGCGCCAACGCCCGCGCCGACGGCGGCTCCGATGCCGGAGTCTTTGGCGCCTTCCTTCTTGTTCTTGCCGGCTCCCTGGATGGTTCCTTCATCGCCCGCAACTTTGTTCCCGCCGGCAGTGTCCTGATTTCCCAGCGAGGCCGCAAGGTTGTAATGCAGGCCGTTCTTTGTGGTGACCCCGTCAACGGCCAGCCGCATCTCCGCCACGCCTTTCATGCGCTTCGGAGACTGGACAAAAGTGACGTGGCCATAAACCGTACTTCCGGCCGGAATCACTTCTTCTCCGCCTGCAAAAATCGGGTCTTCGACTTCGGCGGTGAAGGGATCACCCTTCTCGTTGTCCTTGGTGCTCAGGGTCGTCGTGAGCTCGACTTGCAGTTGGGTGCCGGCAGGAAGGGCTGGGCCGGAGTTGGCTCCCCAGGCGGGCAACGCAACGACGGCGGCGAGGGCGGCCGTTAGAAGCAAATTGTTTCGCATTCTTACCATGCCAGGTATGACACCCATTGAGGACTGCCAATTACAGTGACCGCTTTCTCTGTAGCGCCGGTCTATGACCGGCGACCGGCGGTCCCTGCCAGGGTAAACTCCGACCGGCGCCATAGCCAGGCCGCTCAAACGCGATTCACTGTTTGCTGGCGCTGGCGGTGGCGTCATCAGTGGCCGCCACCGGCGGCCCGGGCGCACCGGTCTGGTTGGCGAGCGCGGTGCGGTTTACCAGGAACGTCAACTCGCTCCCCTGGACCAGTACGATGTGTTTTTCATGCTTGAAAAGCATATAGACCAGGGCGGTTCCTGCGCCGATTTCCGCGCCGTGCAGAATGTCACCGCCCATGTGCGAGGGAGGGCAGTAGCCGTAGTACTCACACTCAAGCACGTTGCCCATGCCGATGCTGGCGCCCACCCCCGCGCCGACGCCGCCAGCAATGCCCATGGCTTCGAGGGTTTTCTTCTTGCTCTTGCCGCAGCCCGTGATCGTGCCTTCATCATCGGCCTTGGTGGATCCGGTGTTGGTTGTCTTAGCGCAGACGCCGCCTTGCGCATCCTCCAGCGAGCCGTTGAGAGGGAAGACGAGGTTGTCCGCGGTGACGATCTTGTCCAGCACCAGCCGCATTTGGGCCTTGCCGGCAACCCGGCCGGAAGGCTTGAGGAATGCGATGTGGCCGTCCACTTCGCTGTACTTCGGAATAACCTCTTTGCCATTCACCGTGATAGGCTCACTCACTTCGCCGGTAAACTTGTCTCCCGTCTTGTTGGTCTTGTCAGTGAGCGTAGTGTCTAACTTCACGCGCAGCGTCGTACCCGCGGGACTGGCCAGCGCAGCCGGAGGCGGCGCATCGACTCCCAGCGCGGCGAGCGAAACACACACGACCGCTCCAGTGACCCACCAGCCCGTCATCCAAAGTCGCTTCATATCCTTCCTCCTGCGCGCCTGATTCATGCCCTCCCAAAGGCCCACGAGTTCATTTCGATCGGCGCGGCTGGACCACCACTCGCTTGCCGCAACACTGGCCCCCAGTTTAACCCTTTGCAAGGAGCAAGGCAAGCAACCCTCATTGCGCTTAGATTCAGGAAGGCCCTTGGCCGTTGCTTGTGGCTCGGTTGACCGCTTGGTCTCTCCATGAAGAGCGCAGCCAGCCGGCTCGCTCGGCCCGATCCAAGGACCACTACGCCAGTCCTTGGATGAGCCATTGGCGGGGTGCGTCGGGCGGTCGTAGCGGCGGTCGGAGTTTGCCCGGGCAGGGACCGCCGGCTTTTCGGCGCTCCCCACTTTGCAGCGGGGCAGGCGCCGAGCGACGCTACATACACCCTCCAATGCCACCTTTGCATCTAATTGTTTGGAAGATTCAGGAGGGTAGACATGTACACCCTGGTCGCATTGACAGTCTTGCTCACGTTGGTGGTTCTCGCCAGTGCCATCCTCTTCGTCTTCTCGGTCGTCTTCATGATCGTCGAGGAGACGGTCCGGTCAATCGGCGAGGGCACATTCAGGTTCGCGCCGCGGATTGCCCATGCCGTGAAGCAAATTTCGGCGCACAATCCCGCCTCCGAAGCTGTGTCGTCGCGGTGAAGGCCCTCCACGTTGGACGATTTGGCAGCCTGCGTCACGCCGCCACGGTGGGCTCGAGCCCTCCACGTTGCTCGCCTGCAAGCCTTCCTCTACCTGCCCTTGACAGATCTCAGATCCCGACCTTTCTTCCAGCCGCCGCGCTTCAAATGCCTTCATGAGGAAGGGAGCCCTTGTGGATTTGAGGCACCAGGACCTCAGTTCTCGGTCGGTTGGAACGTCTGATAAGGTATATTATGTTAACTTAAATCGGGATTCTGAAAGCCCGCATAGCGTCGGCTACTCAGTAGCTCTTGAAGGCGGGATTGAAGGCTGGGTGGGGTTTCGAGTCGATGTAGGCGGAGGCGTCATAGGCTTCCTGAGGGGTCAAGCTGCCGGGGTTATTTTGGGGCATGTTGTGCTGGACGAACGCCGCCATTTTTGCAGGATGATCTATTCCGGCGCCGGTGTTGAAAGAACCGTCGCCCCAGACGGGTGGAAAGAAGTTGGCGACCCCGGCGCCATTCGCGCCGTGGCAGCTTGCGCATTTCTTGGTGTAAATGGATTCGCCGCGAACCGAGTCTCCGTTCAGCGCCGGCAGTTTCACCAGACCGCGGCCCGGGGGCGTTTCTCCTGTCGGTTGGCCGCGGGAAATCCATTGCATGTAGGCGACGAGAGCCGCCATTTCCGAGCTATCGCCTGGGATCATCTTGCGGCCGTTTTCGCTGCGGACGAAGCATTCCTGGATGCGCTCCTCAAGGGTGACAACGCGCCCGGCCCGCTGGTTATAGGCCGGAAACATGCCGGGTACGCCAACCAGGGGTGACGAATAGGCTGCGATTCCACTTTGAAGATGGCAGTCGCCGCAACTCAGCTTATTTCCCACGTAAGGGCCGGCGTATTTCGGCGTTTCCTTGAAGATGTTGAGTCCCAGGCGGATGCTATCTCCAAGCGGCCCTGGCGGAATGTCGGCAGGATTGGCCAATGCTGCGGCCTTTGTCTCCACCTCGCCGTTCGTGTCCTGCCCATAGTACTGCCTTGCCAACGGCACGAATTCCGATGCGACAAGAGCCAAGCCCACGAAGGCAATAGTCAGCAATTGCTCATGTAATACTTTAAGCATTATTTCGCCGCTCGCTTGGTGTTTTCTGCCTCGGGACCGCCAAAGCCGTACTCACGGTATACCGCTCGCGCCTCGGGGGTCGTCAGATAGGCGATCCACGCTTGAGCCGCCTCCGGATGGGGTGCATTCTTTAAGACCCCAGCGTCGTATTGTGCGACGGTGTTCTGGTTGGCTGGGATTCGCACTCCGACGATCGGATTTCCAATCTTCTCCTGGAACAGAACTTCGGAAGCCCAGGTGACTCCTGCATCCGATTCGCCTGCCATTATGCGCATGGGCGTTTGGCGATGGTGGATGTGAGTCAAATAAGTTGATCCATCCTTGACTTTTTCTACCATGACCCGCTCACGGAGATTCTCGCCGCCAGCCTTGCGAAGCGAATTGCTGATCTGCCGGGCCACGCCTTCCCAAGCCGGGTTGGGCATGGAGAGCCGCACATCGGGCTGCCCGAGATCGGCGAGGGAGCGAATATGCTCGGGATTTCCGGCATGGACCATAATCTCCAGGTCGTTCGTGGCATAAGTGACGGCATGGTCAACTTGCTGCGCGGCTTGCATTGCCTTCAGGACGCGACCGCCGGCCTCAAAAACATCGGGCTGAGCGTGAATGGTGAGATTACCCAAAGTCAAGGTATTGCCATGCGCCATCTGTCGCCGCAAGATGCCCGGCGGCAAGGTCTCATAAAAGATGTGGCCTTGCAATTCCGGATGCTGCCGCTCAAAACCTTCGATGAGCTTCGGCAGCACCATGAATTGGTTTCCACCGATGAAGAGCACCAACTTGGCGCCCTCGGGGTTGCCGTGCAGATCGGGAACATTGTCAACGGCGTTCACCTGGAAGACGTATCCCTTGCTGGCGGCAGGGTTATTTTTCCCTGGGCTCCACGGCGGGCTCTTCTGCGCGGCGGAAGCCACGCTGAGAGCCAATTCCATGACCATGAGTGCAGTGATACGTTTCATTAACCGAGCCTTCGCAGTGGCAAGTGACAGGCGGGCGAGTCGTTGG
>JBOGKI010000421.1:0-4545 GCA_050745605.1 Terriglobia bacterium
GGCTCAGCATGACAGGTCTGAAAAGAATGTCACCCTGAGCGAAGCGAAGGGTCTGCTTGAGCAGTACTGGAACCTCCGCCGCGAGCGCCAGAAGGAAATTGACGAATCCATTGCCCGCCACGCTGACACTGAGCTGCTTTATGACCAGCCTTACGAAGATTCGAAGCGCGTCCGGGTGACTGGCCCATTTACCGTGGAAAGCATCTCTCCCCACCGTGTACTTGCAATCGATGAAGAGCGCCCCGCCTCCGAAGCGGAGGGCCGCAGGGAATCGGTTGCCGGACAATTCGAAACGATGATTATCCAGAACTTAAAAAGGGCCGGCGTCCAAAATACCATCAAGAACGAGCGGCTGCAGTTTGACCGGCTGGAACCCTACGCCGGAATGTGGATTCAGGCCGCCGGCGAATACACAGAGAAAGGCGGTAAGGCACGGAGGGCGGCCGTTTCGATTGGGCCTGAGCATGGGACCGTGAGCCCGGAACAGGTGAAAGAGGCGGCGAAGGAAGCCGTGCAAGGGCTGGGATTCGATCTGCTCATCGTATGTGGCTTCGCCTTTGACCCGCACGTTTCCGAAGAGGCCAAGCGGTATGGCAAGCTCGCGGTGCTTCCCACGCGAATGAACTACGACCTGACGATGGGAGACGATCTGCTAAAGAAGACCGGCACCGGAAATCTTTTCATGGCCTTCGGCGAGCCGGATATCGAGGTGAAGAAACAAGCCGAAGGTAAGCTGACGGTTAAAATCCGTGGAGTGGACGTGTACGACCCGACCACCGGCCAGATTCGCAGCCACTCGACGGACGACATCGCTTGCTGGTTCATCGACACGAATTACAACGGCGAGAGCTTCTTTGTCCGGCACGCCTATTTCACCGGCGCCCAGGAACCCTACGAAAGACTGAAACGGGCGCTTCGGGCGGAGATTAACGAGGCGGCCTGGGCTTCGCTCTATTTGACAATCAGCCGCCCCTTCGACCCGCCGAAGACGGGCAAAATCGCCGTGAAGGTAATCAACCACTACGGCGACGAAGTGCTGAAAGTGTTTAACTTATAGCGATGATAACGTGACACTGACTGTTCTGGTTTTCCCGTGTGGGACGGCCCCCGATTGAGGGAAAGAGGTGGCAGAAATTCTCCTAACAATACTAGGTTAAGTAATTAGGACGAGTTATCAAAACGGGACTGACACCATGGGCACCAGCCCGAGAGCCTAATCAAAATGACTTGCAGTCTCTTCCTCACCGCCAGCAAGGTCACACCACAAGTTTTTTTAAGGCGCGCTTGCTGGGCCCGCCTGAACGGCTCCGACCGCCGCATCGCCGAGCGATCGCTCTGCGCCAGCCTTCCCCTCAAACCTCTTGACTCCGCCTTCGGGCCGGTATATTATTAAAGAGTAAACCCCTCGCGTATTACGTCCCTCTCGCCAACTGAGGATTGTTGTGCCTACTGGCGCCAGCTTCGACGGTTCCGAGGGTGCGCCAGCGGAAGGCCATCATAAGAGATGAATGATGAAAAAGGAGGTACCATGCCAGAAGACCTGACCGGCGACTCCCCTATCGAGGTTGTCGAGCCGGCCAGCGAGGGTGTCCGGACGAGGCCGTTTGAGTAAAAAAAAGGGCTGGCCCCCAAAGGATTGTTTAAGCAAACCCATAAGTCATTGAAAACATTGTTAAATTATGGTAAAAATCAATCCAAAGCCAAGAAGCAAAGCCACCGCAAGTCAATCAAGCAGTTTAATATCAATAGGTTACAAGCATTTCAGGAACGCATCAATGTAAATTATTTAAACTAAAACACTTACATGATAATTTGGCTTTGCTCCCGGCAATTTCGGCACGAAATGCGACACGATGTCTTGGTAATCGTTCAACTCACGTATTATCAACCAGTTGAGACGATGGGAATCGGCACAGATTATCGCATGTTATTGAAACAAAGGTTATTAACAGCAGGCCCGCGCAGCCCCGCCCGACACGAGTGAGCCGCGCACCCGCAATTCCCGAATGTGCCGTCCCGCTCCGCGACCGCCACTATTCCGGGCTCACGCCCTTGACCTCCGCCTTGGGCGCCGTCTTAGCCTGCGCTGGCGAGCGCAGGAACACCACGACCGACCGAGCCTTCACGGGGTAAGCGAGGGATGAAATCGGCGCCGGAACGTCGCTAAAATCATCCGGAGAGGCCAAGCTGGTATCAACCACGCGCTTCCAGTTCTGCGAATTTCCTTCCTGAATGGTAAACGTCAGATCCTGCCAGCAGGCGTTAATCACGACGTAGATATCCTCATCGTTCTGTGAAGCGCCGCGCAGACAGAAGGCCAGGGTATGGGATTGTGGACTGAGGTCGGTCGTTCCGCCGGTACCGTACCATCGGATGTCCTCCCGCCAAAAGCGGCTTCGGCCCAAGCTCGGATGGGATTTTCGGAAGGCAATCATCTTCTTAAAAAAGCGGTAAACGTTCTGGTTCGTCTCGAGCAGGTCCCAATCGACCCAAGTGGTCTCGTTGTCTTGATTGTACGGATTGTTGTTCCCGCCCTGCGTACGCATAAACTCGTCGCCGGCGCAAAACATCGGCGTTCCGTTCGCGAGCAAAAGAATCGAGCAGAAGTTCTTGATTTGCCTCTGGCGAAGCTCGAGCACGCCGGGTGGAGTTCCCACGTCTCCTTCCCACCCACAATTCCAGCTCAGGTTATAGTCGGTTCCGTCCGTATTGTTGTTGCCGTTGGCTTCGTTGTGCTTTTGGTTGTACGCCACGAGGTCATACAGGCAAAAACCGTCATGAGAGGTCACGTAATTCAGGCTCTGATACGGGTGATATACACTAGGCAGAGTGTCGGGAAACAGATCGTCGCTGCCATACAATCGAGTCATCAGGGGGCCGACCTTGCCCTCGTCGCCTTTGACAAAGGAGCGGACATCATCACGGAACTGGCCATTCCATTGAAGCCAAAAGAAGCCTGGGAAGCCGCGCCCAAGCTCATCCGTCGAAACATCCCATGCCTCGGCAATCAACCGGATCCCTGCGAAGGCCGGGTCGGCGTTAATTTCAGACAGGATCGGCGGGTCCTTGAGGTTCAGCGATCCGTCGTCATTCCGGGTAAAAATCGAGGCCAGATCGAAGCGGAATCCGTCCACGTGCATCTCCGTCACCCAATAGCGCATGCTGTCGAGAATCATTTTACGCACGATCGGATTCGCGCAATGCAATGTGTTCCCCGTACCCGTGTCATTGCGGTAATGAATGCAATCCCGTTCAAGCAGATAATACGTGGTGTTGCCAAGCCCTTTAAAACTGTAGGTCGGCCCCAGCTCATTCCCCTCAGCGGCGTGATTGTAAACAACGTCGAGGATCACCTCGATGCCCGCCGCGTGGAACGCCTTCACCATCGATCGGAATTCATCAATCTGTTGGTCTTCCGTCTGGCCCTGCGCGTATTCGTGATGCGGGGCAAAGAAATTCAAAGGCATATAACCCCAGTAGCCGCCCTCCTGAGGGTCGAACTGGAAGACCGGCATCAGTTCCACCGCCGTGATGCCTAAGTCCTGCAAGTAAGGAATTTTCTGAATCAAGCCAGCGTAGGTCCCCCTCTTTTCGGGAGCTACTCCGGAATTCGAGCGGCGCGTAAAACCTCTCACATGAAGCTCATAAATGACCGCGTCATGCGTGTGGATCGGGCGCTGGTCCGGTCCCCAGTCGAAATCATTCCCGGGCGGCTGAACCAGCCCTAACGGAGCCTTACCGGCATTGGAGCCAGGCCCTATCGATGCCTGGCGGGCGAAGCCGGGCGGAAAGTAGACGGACTTCGCGTAGGGGTCCATGAGGATCTTATCTGCATCGAACCGCTGACCCTGCTCGGGCGCGAACGGACCGTCAACCCGATAGGCATAATAACTAGCCTCATCGACTGTCGACGCGGGAATTCGGGCGTGCCAGATCGCACCTGATCTATGGGTCAAGTAGTCAAGCGATTGCTCATAGATTGGGTAAAGGAGGTCTCTATCCGAATAAAGGAGAAGGGTGACTCCGGTGGCCTGAGCCGCGAACAGGGCGAAGTTATACGCCTGCTCCTCTTCGATCCGCGTCACACCAAGCGGGTTGGGAGATCCCTCGATGGCTGTCCAGGGGTTGATGGTTTCCATTTTCACACTCGACGGATGGATCCCTGCTCCATCCCGTCCACACCACGAGCTGGAGACGTCCTGTGGTTGACGAGCTCGGCAGTCCATCCCCTTCGTTCAGAAATCTCGAAGCGGCGCAACGGGCGGGCAACCAGCGCTCGCGCCGATTTTATTGCTCATCACTTGTCACTTCTAGATGTTTGCGGCCTTCGGACGCACTATGAACAGTTCGGAGGGGTTTCTATGGGTGGTCTCCGGGAACGCTGGAATTTTTGGACCCTTGTCGCGACCGCTGCCGGACCAAATTGGTCTGCTCCTTGATTGCGCGTAGTTTCTCAAACATTGCGAGTTCCCGGCTTGCTTCCTGCGTGCGTCCGAGTTTGCGATAAAGCGAGGCAAGTTGGTAATGGATCGATTCATCAAAAGG
>JBOGKI010000422.1:0-4545 GCA_050745605.1 Terriglobia bacterium
GGCCAATTGTCCACTTATTTCTCGGACACTACGCTGGCTCCCAGCGCGGAGCGGGGAAATGGCTCGACTATTTGGAGGGAGGAATCTGGCCTCTGAGGCGGCTCGGGTGAGTCGCGGGAGACGCTTGGTCCGGCGGCACGTTCGGAGGTGCGGTTTTAGCGGTCGCGCGACCGCGATAGTCAAGATCACCGGCGGCGCGCATGTCAGCCATCGCTTCCAGGGGTTTCGGATACTTGTTATCGGCGTTCCAGAAAAGAAACCCGGTGCCGCCCTGTTCCGCCGCGACGCGGATTTCAGTCAACACGTAATCGACGGAATAACTCTTCGTCCGCCAGTGGAATCCCTGTAACCACGGACGCACAACCACGCCACTGCCCTTGGTGGTCTCTTGAAAGCGCCGCATGGCTTCGGAAATAAAGTGTTCCGGCGCGTCGCCGGGATCCGAATAGCCATCAAAGTGGAAGAAGTGCGACGGGTAAATCATGGGCGAGATCACGTCGCAGTGGCGGGCGAGTTGGGCAATATTCTGACCGGTATGTTCCAGGTCAACCGGCCTCGCCCACGCCATCACACCGAACACATCCAGGGAAACCCGTACGCCTTGAGGATGCAGCTCCTGGTAAGCCCGGGCCACGAAGTCCGTGATGATCTTACTGCGGGACCAATCCGGGTGATCCTTCTGATAGGCAAACCTTGCGTCGGCCTGATCGCCCTCCGCGGGAAAACGAATGTAGTCCAACTGGATTTCGTCCGCACCGTCATTGGCCACCATCTTGGCAAGGTCCAATTGGTAATCCTGCACAACGGGCAACGAGGGGTCCACCCAGGCGAGTTTGCCATTTTCGAGCCAGGGCTGGCCGGTTTTGCGGGAGCGAATATCCATCTGAGGATTGGTTTGCGCCAGGTGAGCGTCGCGGAAAAGTGCAATCCGCGCGATGACGTGCATGTTCAGGGAGTGGAGCCAGTGAATGTACTTGGGCAGGTTGTGAATCGTGATGCCTTGGTGGGAGGCATACTGGTGATCAAAAGGAACGCGCACGTCACCGTCGAAGTCCTTAATGTCGAAGACCAGGGCGTTGCCACCCACCGCCTTCCATTTCCGGATCAGGTCCAGACCGTGCGCGCTTCCCGCCGTCCAGCCCGTCAGGTAGATCGCCCGCGCCTGAAAGTCTCTCGGCACGGTCACGGGTTTATCCAGAACCGGCTGAACCGGAATGCCGGGTACCTGAATGGTCTGCCCGGGTTTGAGTCGATCGCTTTTCAACCCGTTCGCCTGCCGGATGGCATCCTCCAACTCGGTCCGCCTCATGTAGACACTCTGAGACAGGTAGTGCCATGCTATTGAGGTAACGCTCTCCCCGCGTTTGACGTCGTACGGAACGCTCTTCGTACCGGCAGGCGCGGAAAAGGGCGCCAGCGCCGGAGAACTTGCAGGAGGGGACAGCTTTCGTTTGGAATCAGGTTGGGAAGCTGCCGATGCGGCCGGGGAACTCGATTCGATTCGCTGTTTTGGGTTCGGTTGAAGCTCAGAGATGGAATAGATCGATGCCGGGGCTTCGCTCGCAAACAGTGCGGGTTGGACGGCGGCCAGGAAAGGATCAGGCGTGACGAAGAGGCAGAGAGCTAGCGCCAAGAGACAAAGAAGTACTAGAAGCCGCGTCGCTCGATGGGAAGTCATGGGACAGAACGCCGATCAGAACCATTTGCATTCTAACATATCTCACTGTGACAGGACGCGGAATTAAAGCCTGGGCCGTGACTCAGTTTGATGTTTCCCGGCATCGTTCGCCGCCGTCATTCCCGCGCAAGCGGGAATCCACGCCAGAGACGCGCCTTTGCCTGGCGAAGTTAAGAATGCCAGTTCGGTTTGCGGACTGGATTCCCGCGTTCGCGGGAATGACGGTAAAGGAACAAACTGATTAAGAATCGCCAACGCCAAACTGAGTCAGTACCAAAGCCTGCCCTCAATTGACTTGCGCGAAAAATTTCCTTCCAGACCGGGAAGGCAGAGGAAAAACGAGATTGGGGAGTTCAAACGCGCCCGTGGCCACCCGTTTAGAATCGGGCGGCCATCAGGCAAGGTTGAGACTTAGGCTTCGATTCGGCTGACGGCGCGGGCATGGCGGCGGAACAGGAATGCCGCGAGAATGAGGCCGGTTCCAAACAGAGCGAGGCTTGCAGGCTCGGGTGTTTGGCTCTGGTTCACGCTTACGGAGCTGAGCAGCACATTGCCTGAGCTTCCGGCGCTGACCCCAAGGTAAGGTGAGCCCTCAACCAGGTTCACTGGAAACTGAACCTCGTCCAGCGTTCCGTTAGTGATGATTTCCGTGCCAAGCTGACCCAGGGTGTTCGAAATCCAGATGTCGTAATTCTCGCCTTGCTGGACGCTGCCGATGGTGAGGTATCCGGTGTTGTACTGCAGGAGGAGCTGCGACAGATCCAGTTGCACGAAACCCGACCCCCCGATTTCATCGTTTGAGAAACCATTGAGTCCCAGCCCCTCTTCATCGCCGCTGTCATTTTTCCCGAAGAGATCGGTCGCGCGGTTGACAGAGGAAAATCCGTAGGCGGTCAGAGTGATCCCATCGACCGTGTAAGTCTGCGACGTGCTCAGCTTGCCTGACGGGGTATTGAAATTCCACGTGATTTGGCTCGGGCCTGCCCAGCCGGTGGTGGCTAGGAGCATCACGGCGCCCACTACTGCTGCAATCGATTTGAAGCGCATGAACGATTCCTTTCTTCTTGATCCTTACTACCTGTTTTCGCGGTTCGTATGCCAGCTTGTCCGGACTTCAAGGCCGGATTGCCTGCGACTTGGTGAAACACCAGCCCGCGTCGCCCTTAGTACTGCACGAAGGGGGCCAATTGGAGCTGTTGAGTGTTAACGACTATGAATGAAGAGGTTGGGCAGGTGGGTTATTAATCGATCTTCAAATATCCGCGATGGAAGCTTAGGGGGCAATCATAGTAAACATTTGCGACATTGGCACCTGACTATCAACTCATCTGGTACCATCGGAAAACGTTCCTAGTGTCATGTCACAGCTAACTTTTTACCATCAAACCCGCGCTGGTGCGGCGCTCGGAGCCTGCCCTGACGCAGGAAGGGAGCGCCGAACTGGTTGAAAAAGATCGGCGGTCACAGACCGCCGCTACAGAAGCACCTCAAGATCACTGTCAGGAATTAGCTGGGACAGGACCCTAGCGCGGCGTCACGGTGGTGAACAATGGACGTGAGGCCTTGGCCGCCCGGGAGAAGAAGTCGTTTGACCTCCTGCTCTGCGATCTCCAGAAGCCCGAAATGGATGGGTTTGAGGCAACGTCCATCCTGCGCGCCAAGGAAAGCTCAGCGGGAGCGCATTTGCCCATCATCGCCATCACCGCCCACGCCATGAAGGGTGGCAAAGAGAAGTGTATGAAAGCCGGAATGGACGGCTACGTCTCAAAGCCCATTAATCCACAGGAACTCTTCGTTCAGATTCACCGGCTGGCATTGCCCCTAGACCACTCCATCCGCGCCTGACGGAGCCGAATTGATGCTTGGTGGAACGTAAATCCGGGGACGACCCTCATTCGCAGCCCTTCGGTCATTTGCACGGCTTGGTCCACGAGCGCACGCCGCGAGTGCATGGAATGAGCGATAGAGCAATCACTGCGTCACGCGGAATGGCTGGTTACTGCTCAACGTGCCGCTCGGCGTCGTCACCGTAACCACGCCCGTTGTAGCTCCGCTCGGAACAATCGCCTTTAGAAAGGTGTCCGATTCTACTTGGAAGGTCGCAGCCGTCCCGTTAAAGCTCACAGACGTTGTGCCTGTGAATCCCTGACCCAGAATGTCGATGACCCGCCCGACCTTGCCAGCCGTAGGCATGAGCTTAGTAAACGGCGGGAGGCCCACGTTAAAACTATAGAGAACGCCGTCATTATCCGGGCCTCCGTAGTCAGTCAGACCATAAATGGTGCCGTTAGTATGTTGCATCGGGGTAGACAGTGGAGTGCTGCCATCGGTGCAATCGAAGGTGTAAAGAGTAGAGTAACCGCCAGCCAGGGTGATCTCAAAGAACACCCCGCAGCCCGGCCCAGCTTTGGATACGGCAGTAACCCCGTAAAGGTTGCCGTCGCTGGCTTGGACGAGCCCCGCATACAGCTCTGAGCCGTCATTCGGATAATTGGGATCAGGAAAATTGTGCAGTACCGTGAGAACTCCTTGCGGCGTTAATCTGAATGCTACACCCTGCTTGTTACTGCCGCCTTGTGCAGTGGTCCCATAGAAGTTGCCGTCGCTGGCCTGAATCAGGGGTGCGGTCGGCGCGGAGCCGTGCGTGGAATCGAAGTTAGAGACAGTCGTCACGGTCCCATCAGGCGTCATCTTAAACACCGTGCCGTCGTTCGAGCTGCCACCATTGTAGGTCGTGCCATAGAAGTTTCCGTCTGTTGCCTGGAGCAGTGGGGCGACGGAAACTCCGGGGATCGAACCTAGTGACGTGTAAATTCCCGAAGGTGCGATCTTGTAAGCAATCTTCGAGGACGTTCCGTAGAAATATC
>JBOGKI010000423.1:0-4521 GCA_050745605.1 Terriglobia bacterium
GATAAGTGCAACGTGCCTTCCGTTAAGCCGGTCTGGCGCCGCGCGGGTTGCACTCGTCGAATAGAAGCGCGGGCATGAATCAAAAAAGCCCTCCCCCGGCGCCGGTCTCCCAAACGACAGCCTTTTTTCTAAACGATGAATCACGTAACGGTAGTGGTGTCGAGCCCGGCTCGCCACAAGTGACCGAGTCCGCACTTTGCCCACGGCTCCTCCTTCGGGATTCCGGAAATCTCTCTAAATGGTGTGCCTAAACGCTACGACTGCCTGCTCCTTCCTGGAATCCTTCCCGGCGTTGAATTACGCTTTAAATCCATTCGTCTGAAGATGCCATGGGATTGCTCCCGACCGGTTCCAGGTTTCGTCTATCCACGAAGGTGCGGCTCAAGCAAGCCCATGATCGGCTGTTTCAGGCTTGAACCCGCTGCGATCAATCCGTGCAATAAGGCGGACTGGCTATTGAGCGTGACTGGCTCGCCGTTTAAGCCGGCGGCAAATCCGCCAGCAGCCTCAACCAGGGCGATCCCTGCCGCCACGTCCCACTCGTGTTTGGGAGTCAACGTCCAGGTGGCATCTGCCAACCCTGCCGCCACGCGCGCCAACTTATAGGCCACCGAACCGCAGGGTTGAACCGTCACCGGGCCGTCCTTGAAGACTTCCCACTCGCCACGTTTGATCTCACTGCGGCTGGCCAGCACCACCGCGCCGTGAAGATCGGTCCGCGATTTAGCGCCCGCAGGCTGCCCGTTGTAGGTGAGACCCTTCCCTTTGGCGCCCAAGAATACTTCCCCGGTCGCGGGATTCAGGATACCGCCGGCGATGGCGCGGCCGTCTTCGACCATTGCCACGGAAATGCACCACTCGGGAATCCCCGAGACGAATTCCAGAGTGCCGTCCAGCGGATCGACGATCCAGACGCGCTCGCGCCCCAGGCGATCCAGGCTGTCCACGCTTTCTTCCGAGAGCCAGCCCTCGCCGTCGCGGACCAGTGTTTCGCGCAGCACGTGGTTGGAAGCGTGATCGGCTTCCGTGACCGGACCTCGCCCCTGGGATTTTTGCTCGGCCTTCACTGCGCCGGGAACGAACGGAGAGACGGTGCAGGCTGCCAACTGGAGCGCGTTCTCGATGCGCTCAAGGGTTTCCAGGATGGCATCGGGCATCAGCTCTTGCCTCCGCCGTTTTCGTTCTGGCTGCTGGAGCCGATGTAGCCTTCCCGCTCCAGATGCAGGAAGACTTCCTGAGCAGCCTCTTCCGGCGTCATCTCGGCAGTGTTGAGGGTGACGGCAGCGTCGGTGGGCGCCTCATACGGATCGTCAATGCCCGTGAACTGCTTCAGGATTCCGGCGCGCGCTTTGGCGTAGAGGCCCTTGCGGTCGCGGCCCTCGCAAGTCTCCAGCGGCGTAGAGAGGTGAACCAGGATGAAGCCGCCCAGGGGTTGAATCATGGTGCGGACTTCTTTGCGGATGGAGTCATAAGGCGCAATGGGTGCGCAAATGGCGATGCCACCGTTCTTGGTGATCTCCGAAGCCACAAAGCCGATGCGGCGGATGTTGATGTCGCGATGCTCCTTGGAAAAACCCAGCTCCGAGGAAAGATTCTTGCGGACAATGTCGCCGTCCAGCAAGGTCACGGGCCGCCCGCCCATTTCCAGGAACTTGGTGCGCAGCACGTTGGCAATGGTTGACTTGCCGGAACCTGAAAGTCCTGTGAAGAAGACGGTAAATCCCTGGCGATGGCGGGGCGGGTAGGCTTTCTGCAGTTCCCGCGCCACCTCGGGGAAGGTGAACCAAGACGGCAACTCACGGCCTTCCGCCAAGCGCTTCCGCAAGTCGGTCCCGGAAATGTTCAGAACACGAGTCCCGGGCGGCACACTGTCGTCAGGCGCGTAGGTATCCTGATCCTCAAGGTAGACCAGCATTTGGAACGGCACCATGGTGACGCCGATCTCTTTCTCATGCGAACGCAGCATCTCCTGGGCGTCGTAAGGACCATAGAAAGGCTTGCCGGTGGAGTCCTTGCCGGGTCCGGCGTGATCGCGCCCAACCACGAAATGGGTACAGCCGTGATTTTTGCGGATAATGGCGTGCCAAAGCGCCTCGCGCGGGCCGCCCATGCGCATAGCCAACGGCAACAGTGAAAGTCGAACCGTATCTTTGGGATAGCGCTTGAGCAGTTCCTGGTAACAGCGTACCCGCACGTAGTATTCAACGTCGCCGGGCTTGGTCATGCCCACCGAGGGGTGAATCAACAGATTGGCTTCCACGTTCTTCGCGGCTCTCAGGGTCAGCTCCTGATGGGCGCGGTGCATGGGATTCCGCGTTTGGAACGCCACGACGCGGCGCCACCCGAGGCGGGCGAATTCGCTGCGAACTTCGCCGGGAGTCAGCCGCAGGTTCCGAAAGTCGTAATGCGCCGGCGGCTGGAGGCCCTCAATCCGCCCGCCGATATACCAGGGATGCGCCTGGCGGAAAAGGTAGGCAACGCCGGGATGCGTGGCATCAGCGGTTTTGAAGACCGATTTAGCTTCGACTTCTCTGTCCGGTTGCCAGACTTCTTCAACATGCAGCGCGGCCAGCATCACCCCTTCGGGATCGCGCAGCGCCACTTTTGAGCCCGGTTTAAGCGACTTGGCAAACTCCTCTTTCACGTCCAAGGTGATGGGTATTGGCCAGACGGCTCCGTCTTTCAGTCGCATCTCTTTGCACACGCCCTCATAGTCTGCACGGGTCATAAAACCGCGCAGTGGGGAAAAGCCTCCGGACATCAGCAATTCCAAGTCGCAAAGCTGACGGCCTGTCAGGTCCCAGGAAGGCCATTCTTTGGATTGGCCCTGAGCCTCAGTAACCCGCTCCGGATGGGCCATTAACTTAACAAGCTCGCCACCATGTGGCGGAATCAGGTGATCATGCATAAGTCGGAAAACCTCTTTGAGTTAGTTTTTGGAACTTGCTCTGAGAATGAAGCTCAATTCAGCGCCACAGGGCTCAAATCCATACTCTGAGCCACGGCGTGACCCTGTGTTTTCATATACATTCAAGCTTCGTTTCTTCGATTCCAGGGCCACCGCAATGCAGCGCAGACCTGTGGTGCGGGTCTGCGGCTGTCCGCTGGAAGGCGAGCCCGGCGTGGCGGCGCTCGCTGACTCCCGGAACATCTTGCTATTGGACTGCCGGAAGCTCCTTCAAATAGTCGAGGATCGAGCCGAATGACACGAAATGCTCAAGGGCGTCTGGCTCAAACTGAACGCCAAACTCCTCTTCGATGACCGTGACGAGCGTAATGGTCGCCACGGAGTCCCAACCCTCCACTGTTTCCAGGATGGCGGAAGGAATCGCCTGCTCGCCCAGTTGGGGGAACACGGCAGAGAAGCACTTGATGAGTCTGGCCTCGGTGTCATTCATCATAGTGCTCCTGAATCTGCAGGTAAACCGGGGGGCATTTTTCCACAACTTGCTGCCTGGGAATCGAAAAACTTCCCGAAGGGGTTTTCCCAATCAGCTCGGCAAAGAATTCCTGAAGCGGCCCGTTCCGGGGGGTCGCTACAAAATCAAGAACAGCCTCCTCAGAGTCGAACCTGGGGAAGAGGTAAAGGAGGCAACCGTGCTCAATGCGGCGGGAGAACGCCCGGCAACTCATTACCCAGTGGTCTATCGAAAAGCGCTTGTCCCGACGGTGGCCGGCCAGCACTGCGATCTTGCCAAGTGGGCCGAACTTATCCTCATAAGAGGCCAGGAGCAGAAAGACATTCGGGTCGCTAAGATATTCTTTCCAGGAGGCTTCCGTGTGACGCTTGCCGTTCAAGTTGAACTGGTTGGTCTTGTTGATCAGCTCGAGAGCCCTGGGATCGGGAGAATCCTGGCAAAACCAAAGCGTCAGTTCTCCACCGGCTTCCTGAAGAAATTTGTCGGTTGAGGCGCCCGGCGACTGCGTTGCTTCGAGCATTACCTGAGCCGACCGGATGCTGTCCAACCTAATTGCGTCTTCCTCCGAAATCGCCTGCTTTCCAAAAAGATCCCGCAGATCCTGCAAAAGCTGGTACGCCGCTCCCTCATCATCACGCGGGAATGGCAGACACTCCATCACCGGATAAGCGGCTTTAACTTCAGCCAAGTCCAAAGGGTTGTCATCTACAAAAACGACGCTGTCCGCTCCGATGTTCCAGAACCGCAGAATTTTGGCCACGGACTCGGACTTGGGGCCCCAGCCCACCTCAACCGGGAAGATCCGCTCTCGGGGGAGGATGGGTTTCGCCTTTTGGAAGGCTTCTTCCACCAAAGCCGGATCATTCTTGCTGGCGATAGCAATCAAGATACCTGCTTCGGCAAGCGAAGCCAATACCTGCTGGTAAAGACCATGGCTTTGAGCGTGCTGGTCAAGGTCCCAGGCGATGCCTTCCACATTCACTTCCCCCAGGATTCCTTTCCAAAGCGTGTCGTCCAGGTCCGTAATCAACCCCTTTTTCGGAGCTGGATTGCGAAGAGTCCGGGCCATTAAGTCCGCCAATACGTCGGCATGATTCAGACT
>JBOGKI010000424.1:0-4520 GCA_050745605.1 Terriglobia bacterium
GTCCGTAATAGACCAGATCAATACCGGAATAGACGCCCGAATAGCGAACCTTGCCAAAGTTCGGAACGTTGGTGCGCCAGTGAGCAGGGTTGTTGCCGATGAAGTAGTTGGTCTTTGCCTGAAGCGCGTCTTGGCCGGAAACTCTCGCCGCGGCGTTCGCCCCCACCAACTTCATCGCTAGTTCGTCCCAACCCGGCTTACTCAACTTTGAGGCGTTCGCCGGGCCTATTACTTCGCGGGATCCCGCGGGCAAAGCCACCGTCGCGGGATTCAACGGACCCGCTTCGCCGTAAGGGATCTCCAGGCGTGCGCCGCCGGGCGCGAGCAGAATCTCATACCCTGGACCATGAGCTACAAAATCGACTCCTGTCCCGGCCTGTCCTTCATTTGCCTCGAAGGCCAGAGGCAGGTTCGTAAATTCTGCGCGCAGCCGTTTGGCGTCGCGCGGACGTGGCTTCGGGACTTCGGCGCCGCTCCGATACCTACCGGGCCGGGCCGAGGTCGAGCCATCGGAGGTGGCAACGGGCGGCACGGCCACCGTCGTTTCGGCCGAGTCTTTGGCCAGGAGCCGGTGGCGTACGACCGGCGCGAGCGCCAGGACCATGGCCGCAAGCACAGCCCACGCGGCTGAGAACCGGCGGCACTTCCGTGGGCCACGTCCCGGACCTTTTGGGCACATTTCGAATTGCACAAGTTTTGACGGGCCTGTCTTGCTCATAATGATTTTCTGGAGTCAGTCGCAACGCGGCGGCAGACGAGCCCTGCGCCCACAGGAACACGTTCCAGCCATCGCCCTGGCTGAGGTCAATTATCTAAAAAAGCCACCGATTGCAGTCCCGAAATTTCAAACCTCTTCCGGCAACGGGGATTCTTGCATTGGACCAGATCGTCCTGGCGCAGCATGTAGGAGCGGGCTTTGGCGAAGCGCGCACGGTCCATTTCATCCGCCGCCCCCCGCAGCGCCTTCTTCTTCGTGCGCACCAGCCAACGCACTTGATACGTTTCCGTCTGGCGGCAGTGTAGGCAAGACAGAGTGGCTGATTTCGATGTTTCAGATTCGTCAAAAAAATCGCGCTCTTGCATCGGTAGACCTGTAATTCTATCCTGAACTGCCCCGGATTGCCACCGTTCTGATGATAGCGCCATCGAATCTCGCGCCGGGCAGCATAGCCACGCGTCCCAGTGAAGCAACCGCGACACCGTTATCCGAAGGGGTGGGCGGGACGGGTGAAAAATGAGCTTTGTATACAACAGAGACGTTGCATGCGGAATGGGCCGGAAAACCAGACCGATCAAACGCGGCGCAGTCCGAAAACGTCCAGTTTGTTCTGCCGGATCGGCTATCATAAAGCTCGCGAAAGATATGAATCTGGATTGGCAGGCGCGGCAGACGGCGATCCAACCCGAAAACAGTACCTCTTCCGTCTTGGTTACTGCTCTTCGTATCACTGGAAGGGCCTGCTGGCGTTCCTGCCGCCTCGAATGGGCCGAGTCGGGGGTGCGGAAGAAAGATTATCTCCAGCTCCCCTTGCGCCGCCTGGAGAAGCGAAAGTTGAAACCCCGCCCCTCCGCACCTGAAAACTTGGTCCATACAAGGAAGAAGCGCCCACCAGTCCGCTCTCAGGCAACATCGGATGTTTCTTCTTGCTGACCGCTTCGGGTCAAGACTTTACCAAGGCTTTACGATGAGAGCGGCGCGAGCGTCGCCCTTGCTATATAATCTAGAGATCGAAGGCGACTGGACTTTGTAATGGACTCTGAGCCCTCGCTCAATCTGCTGCTCGAGCTGGAAACTGAGGTGACGCGATGGCGGCGCAGGACGATGTTCCTGCTCTCCATCATGTTCCACATCATGCTCGCCCTTTTTCTGATTGAATCACCCAGCATTTTCCGCCGGGGAGAGGCGCTGTTGGGATTGCATCCTCAGCCCGAGCCCAAAGAGCAAACGACGTTTCTGCTGGTGCCGCCGGACGTGCTGAAACGGCTTGAGAGTCCTCCCAAGACTAACATTCTCTCCGATAAGAACCGCCTGGCACGCGGGCGGGCGCCAAAGATCAATCCGAACGCCCTGCGCATGCCTTACATGAAGGGCAATTCGAGGCTTCCGGAGGTCGCCGGTGGCGGCCGGCCGAAGCCCAAACCCGCTCAACCCGCGCCCCAACCCAAGCAGCAGGCTGCGCCCCCCGGCCAGCAAACCCAGGCTGAGGTTCGGCGGCCCACGCCGCCCACGAAGCAGGATACCGGGCAAAGCCAATTGCGGCTGGAGGATGTGCAAACGCCAAAACCACAGCCCAACACGCTGGCGGCGGCAATGGGAATGTCCACCCCGGAAGAGGTGATGCGCCAAACCATGCGGGGGGCTGCACAAAACCGTTCCTCAAGCCCCATCACTGGCCCAGGGGATTCACCCGCACAATTCAATAACCCCAATTCGAACTTCTCTACAGAAGGCCCCATCATCCTTTCCGACACGCGGGGTGTGGATTTCGGGCCTTATTTAGCGCGCATCCTGATGATCGTGAAACAGAATTGGTATGCGGTGATCCCGGAGTCGGCGCGGTTGGGAGAAAAGGGACGGACCGCGATTGTATTCGAAATACTCAAAGACGGGTCGGTACCTCAAGTCCGCCTGGTGGGCACGTCGGGACATGTCGCCTTGGATCGGGCCGCGCTCGCCAGCATTCGGGCTTCGATTCCGTTTCCGCCCCTGCCCCAGGAATTTACCGGTCAGCACCTTGTGCTCCAGTTTAATTTTCTTTATAACCTGGGCTACGGCCCGTAGCTTGCAGTGGGCCGAGAATAGGCAACGAGTGTCTGAAGAAGGAGGGTCTGGTCTCAGGCGCAAAGATCCAGAAAGCAGCGGTGCCCACCAGCCGGGCAGGCATAAATGGGAGCAGGAGAAACCCCACAAACCAGGCAATTCGCCGCACGCCCTTACGTTCGTCTTTCTCTTTCCAAACCCCCAGCGCTGCTTGAAAACCCAGCTTCAATGCACGGTCGCCGGACACGGGGTGTTTTTCAGGCGCACACTTCAAGGACGCCAGACGGAGCAGAATCCCCTCTGGCGTAGTCAGGTACGAACCCGATGGAGTCTTCAGGCCCCTCTTTTGGGCCTCCGTGCGGACCAATTCCTCGAGCTTCAGCTTCAAGCGGATAAAATCACTGAACATTCTGGCCCCTTTGTAATCAGAACGGGAAACATTGCGGCCGTGAATGCGGTAGAAACCAAGAGTCGCTGAAATGGAAGTAATATCCCCATAGAATGGCGCCAACGCAATCAAGTATCCGTCGGCACCCAGCGTGTACTCGGCTTCGGGGACAGGCAGGACAGACTCCAGCATGGCCCGCGGATATGCATTGCCGCTGCTTGGCGGCGAGGGATAATGATTGTCTCTGAGTATTAGCGTTAGGACATCTCCCATGGGAAGTCTTTGTTTGGGGTCAGGACAATCCAAACCGAGTGGGTGTCCTGCGTCATCGACAAGGGCAAGCCGGAACTGGACCTTGCCGGTCCTTGGCGTCCAGGCGAAGACCACGCGCTCAATCGCGTCCGCAGCAAGATAGTCATCCGAATCCAGAAAAAGCACGATGTCCCCGTGGCAGGCCTCGAAGCCCGCATTAAACGCCGACGCTTGCCCTCCATTTTCCTTTAAGACAGGGATGATACGACTGCCGAACCCGGCGATGACCTGGCGGGAATTGTCGCTGGATCCATCATCGACTACCGCGACCTCCATTCGCTCATAAGTCTGGTCGAGTGCGCTTCGGATCGATTGGCTCAAGAACGGGCCGTAGTTGTAGTTGTTGACGATGATGCTGACTAGGGGTCTCATAATCGTTCGCGACGTACTGGCTTTCTTGGCTGCCGCGCTCAAGAGTTGGGCGTACTTTCACACGTGGAGGAACCGGCCTTTGAGCGGCGCCCGGGAAAACCAGGAAGTCTCTCCCGGGAGCCGCGAGCCCATTCAAGTCCTGCGCCAAGCCGCGCGGCAGATGCAACTTGCCACTAGGGGAGCTTTGAAGGATGCGAACACCCCCTTTCCGCTGCTCAATCCGTCTGGGCTGCTCGCCAGGCGGTGCAGAAGCGGATTCCGATTCTGAGTGAAGATAAGTCACAGCGAGGATGCATCAACGCGGGAGAAGACCAAGTCAGCTTGGTGCGCACCCGCAGGAATTTGTTTTATCCGCTCTGGCCGACTCGGCGTGATCCGAGCATAATAGGACGCTGCGGAGTAGTCATTTTCGATGCGATAGGAGTGGAATCCGCAGTCGCCGAAGAGGCGCAGCAGGTCTTTGCCGCTGCGGCCCTCCGCCTCGAGCACACTTGGGGTTACCTCCACGACGATTTCCACGTCCCTGCGGAGCTCACCGATCAGCGGCGCCAAGCCGGAGACGACCTGCCATTCGGCCCCCTCGACGTCGATCTTAATGATCCGGGCTGCCTTGATCTCGGCCGGTTGAAGTATGGTCGACAAGGGCGCTGTCGGGACCTCACAGCGCTCGTCCATTCTCCACTCACC
>JBOGKI010000425.1:0-4514 GCA_050745605.1 Terriglobia bacterium
GTGTTACGGAGACCGTCATTACCGCGAAAGCGGGAATGACGGCCACTTGGGTTGCGGCCGAAGGCGGCGCGGCGCCCGCTGATCGCTGAATGCTGACCGCTGATGGCTACTTGCGACACAACGCAAAGACGCGAGATGCCAATGCTCCGAGTTTTCGGCAAACTGATCGAACCGGCGCTATCCGCCAATTCCCTGCGCTACGAATCCGCCGTCCACCGCAAGGACATGGCCGGTCACAAAGCTGGCGCTGTCCGAAGCCAGAAAGATGGCGGCGCCCTTGAGCTCCTCCAGGTTTCCGAAGCGCTTCATGGGTGTGTGCGAAAGGATCGAGGCCCTGCGAACCGGCTCGTGAATCAGGGTGCGGTTCAAGGCCGTCTCAAACACGCCGGGCGCGAGGGCGTTCACCGTGATGTTGTACTTCACCAGCTCCGCGCCGAGGTTCAGCGTGAGCATGGCCACGCCACCTTTGCTGGCGCAGTACGGCGTGGATTCGTAAAGGCTCTGGAAAGCGCCAATCGAAGCGATGTTGATAATCCTGCCGTACCTCTGCTCCTTCATCACCCGGCCCACGAGCTGGCAAGTGTTCCAGGTGCCCTTCAGATTGACGTTCAGGATACGGTCCCAATCCTCTTCGGGGAAGTCGAGAGAAGGCGCTCGCTTGGTGGCGCCGGCCGAGTTCACCAGAATGTCAATGCGTTGTATTCCAGCTTTCATGCGGTCGATCACGGCCTGGATTTCATCGCGCCGGGTAACGTCCCCGGTCAGCTCCAGCGTCTGGCGTCCCAGCTTTCGAATCTCCGCCGCCGTCCTCTCCACTTCCTCGCGGCGGCGGCTCACGGCCACTACGTCGGCGCCGGCCTCCGCCAATCCCAGGGCAATCGCCTGCCCCAAGCCACTGGTGCCGCCAAACACCAGAGCGCGCTTGCCGTCCAGTTCCAGTCCCTTGTAACCCATTCCGTCCACCCCGCACCGTCGGAATCAAAACCGGACATGCTATCACCAGCTAAATCGTACGCGCAAGGCCCGAAAACACGGGGTAATGGTTCAGTTTCGTTTTGTAGCGGCGGTGTCCCCACCGCCGTCATTAGATTGTAAGGAGCTTCGGCGCTGAGGACAGCGCCGCTACAGCAACCTGTACCACTACCAAACACCGCAGTGGTCCTTTTTCATGGATGTAGCGGCGGTCTGAACCGGCGCTTTTGCGTGCATCAAAGTTGCTGTTATTTCCAAACTCCCTATTTCATAACCATCTTGTTTTCAGCAAGTTATGGGAGTTTGGCACGGCATCTTTGTTTGTCATTATATGTCCTTATTTGTCTATCGCTTAACCCCTAAAAGGGGAGTTTGGCAAGTGAGTTTTCCACAGCCTGATAGGCGATAAGTCTTTTATCTTCAGTAAAGGCTAAGTTTGCAAAAAAAGGAATCCATTATTTTGCCACCTTTTCCCTTTTCTTCGTCATTCTTCGCGCTTCGCTCAGTTCGTCGGCTCCGCCCATGTGGGGCACCGCTCCGCCGCCTGCACCTGCATCAGCAACCGCGTTTTGCGCTCAATCTGACGGTCCGTCCTATTGGTCTGGCCAATTCATCTCATCCGGCGAATTCATCTGGCGCCTGCAGAGACACCAATTTTCAGCTGGCGAGAGGGACCAAAAATGCGAGGGGTTACTAGTTAATAATACGCCACGGCGAGGGTGGAGTCAAGGGGTTTTGAGGATAGTGTCCTGAAATCAATTGAAGCACCGGCGTAACAGGGCAAATTGGGCGCAAGATCGGTGCAAGATTGGCGCAAGATTGCGCCCATGGATAGCCCGGGGAGGAAGGTTCATAATCGAGGTTTCGGCTCAAGTGTATAATCGGGACGGAGTGATAGAATATGCATATGGTCAAGGATCTCTCGACGGACGAGTTGAAGGCGCTCGTCGGTTGATCGACGGACAGTTGAGTTCAGTGGTAGTCAAGTGTACGTTATCGAGCGATGTAAAGTTGCAAACGGAAATTTCGGACAACAGCTCGTTGACTAAACGCGATGACGGACGCAGGCAGGGCGCTAATCAAATATGTCTTTGTGGACGTGGTCAAATACACGGAAGGTCGGAGCGTGGAGGCTCAGTCCGACATCGTCGGTACACTTAATAACCTGGTGACTGCCTCGACGAGCGAGGTGGGTCTGTCCCTCGGGGACAGAATATTTCTACCTACGGGGGACGGTATCTGCATCGCGCTCATTCGCCCTGATCTTCCGTACGAAGTTCCTCTCGATCTCGCCTTGATAATACTCAGGAGGCTTGAGGAGTACAATTTTGGAACCCACGACGCGACGAGGCAGTTTCGGATAAGGATAGGCCTTAACGCCAACGTGGACAACTTTATATCGGATATCAATGGACAACGTAACGTGGCCGGGGCGGGAATCAATCTGGCACAACGGATTATGAGCTGCGCCGATGAAAATCAAATCATGCTCGGCGATGCCCTTCACGGCGTTCTGGCACCGCGAGAGCGGTACAGGAACGCCTTCGAGCACTTTGTGTACCTCGCAAAGCACGAAGAGAAACTCAATGTGCACCAGTTCGTTCAAGGACGCCAAGGCCTTAATACCTCGCAACCTTCTCGATTCGCAACTCCTGTAAGGCGGGAGCGCAGTCTAACGAAATTCGTAGCCTATTATTTTGCGCATCTTATCAGGAACCGCGAATTCTTGAAACGGGTGATGGCGCGATCTACAGAAAAGGAGCGATACTCGTCATTGGTGTTATTCGTGCAGCTGGCGCGAGACTCTGAAGGAGCGTCTGATGCAACAGACATTAAGAGATACAGGCCGCACACGTGGGGCGCGGGAAGCAAGAACATCGAAGAACAGTTCAATTACTACAACTCGATCGATCACTGGGTGCTATACGACCTGGCATGGTCTCTCATGACAAAGTATTTGTCGAATTATCGGAGGTGCTTTGAGTCTGGAGGGGAGGGGTTTCTGAATCATTTCGTTTCCCCGACGGGTAGACAGAGATTGCGGGCTGAATGGCCAGCAATTTGGAACGAGTTCGGCCTGGAACTCTATGGGCAACAACAGGGCTGATCATCTTCGGATCGTTGTCAGCCTACGCGCTTATAAAATGCTGAGAGAAGGAGTACACTTGCCTAACATGAGACTCGCAGACCCCGCTAACGAAGAAACGACGAGGGATCGCCTCGTAGAGCAAGGCATCTTCCTTTTGAAGGCGTTCCATGACGAATTCACTAAGGATGCTAGTGGTAGGGAGACCGAGTTTTGGCGCGGCGAACTTGCCGGTTGGCGGCACACGCTAGAGCGGATCTACGGCGAGGGCGCGACTCACAACATCATAGATCTGGTGCGCCACGGAGCGAATCTGCCCATTCCACATGCCGGGACGCCCGCTGGTGACGGCTACCTTGGCATCGATTTGGAGGCGGATTTCTAGCGGGCCATCTGGCGTAGACTTTCCCGGGTGGTGCCCACGCCGCTCTTGATGTAGGTGTCTCAGTGGAAGTCTGGAATAACCTCAGAAGGTCTGCGGCTTCCCTCAGCGACCGCGTCCAAGGGCCGCTCACCTACAAGACAGGTCCGTGTTACCCTCGCTTGCGCAGCTCGATAACCAAGCGCAGGGCGTCGTTAACGGCTCGTTCGCTGCGAAAGGCCTTGCGAACATCGGGGTCCAGGAGAACGAGGTTTGTACCCGCGTGGTAGCGCTTCGCGTACTTGCCGCGTACCCCTCCCTTAAGCAACTGGCCGAGATCATATTCGGGGCGCAACTCGTCGTTCATCCTATTTTTGCGTGTCTTCATAGGGTCTTCTTTCGCTTCCGGTCAGGGTTCGTGCGCTGACGATGCGAATCCGGCGACCGCGGTCGGCGTGAGCGACCATCCATAACCGCCCCAAGTTCGACAGCCGTGGGTCTGTCCAACGCCACAAGCCCACGGCACACAAACCGTGCCGTGGCTACCCGGTTTCGGCCGCCGACATGAAAAGCAATGTCGGCGCCACCCATGGCGGTGATGCTGAGGGAATCGCCAAACACGTTAGCGGCCTCATGGAATGAAACGTTGTGCGCGCGCAGATTCTTGGCGGCTTTGCTGGCATCCCACTCAAACTCCACAAATGTATTGTAGCGAATTCAACCTGCTTTGGCAGAATTCCCGTTTAGTAGTCTGTTGAAAAACGTCCCGGCTCTGTCATTCTGAGCCCTTCGCCTGTCATTCTGAGCGAAGCGAAGAATCCCGGCAGGCTCAGGGCAGGCTCCGCGAAGAATCCCGGCATTTGTGAAATCAAGCAAATACGGAGATTCTTCGTCGCCTACGGCTCCTCAGAATGACATGCTGGCCGAGTTTTTCAACTCTGACCACGCGAAACCAATGAATATGCCATCGCAGTCATTCCCGCGCAGGCGGGAATCCAGTCCTTGCCTGCGATGACACTGCCGAGATTCTTCGTCGCTTCGCTCGTCAGAATGACAGTACGAGCCGCAGACTTCCCGAGAAGCGGAAGTCTGCGC
>JBOGKI010000426.1:0-4506 GCA_050745605.1 Terriglobia bacterium
GGGTAGCGCTGTGACGTCCAAAACGCAAAAAAAGGCGCAGCAAAGACAAACGACGATCAGCCCCATCCCTAGCAAGAGGATACCCTTCGTAGGCATCCAAAGCGAATATGTGAGCTTGCCTCCCAGTGAAGTAAGGGCGACAGCCAGAAGGCCCACGATGAATGCACCCAGGAGGGCAATCAATACTCCCATCTTCACGCCGAGAGAATCAATGAGCTTCTCCTGCTGTGCGATCTTCGTCAGCCCGGATTCATAGACAAAGTGAACGCCTGGCGGCGATGGAGAAGTTTCCTCAGCGCTCTCGGGCATTTTCAGTCCATCCTCTTCGCCAACTGCGCCCCGTTCTTACGCTACCTCACCGGAACGCCGGCTCCTCGTAAGTCCCGAAAGCTTTCCGCAGCACGTCGCACATTTCGCCCAGCGTGGCGTAGCCACGGGCGCACTCCAGAAGATAAGGCATCAGGTTTTGGTCCGAACTTGCGGCGCTTCCCAGCGCCTCCAGCGACTCGTGAACGCGGGCATTGTCCCGCGTCTTCTTTAATGCGGCCAGCTTCCGCTGCTGCTCGCGCGCCACGCTTTCATCGATCACCAGGATATCGATGGACCGCTTCTCTTCACTCGCAAAGTCATTCACGCCCACCATGATCTTTTCTTTGCGCTCGATCGCCTTTTGGTAAGCATAGGCGGCCTCGTGAATTTCGCGCTGCGGAAATCCCTTTTCGATAGCGGGCACCATGCCTCCCAGCGCATCAATCTTATCGAAATATTCAAGGCAGGCGCGCTCGGTTTCCAGCGTCAGCTTTTCGACGAAGTAGGAACCACCCAGCGGGTCCGCGGTCTTAATCACGCCGCTTTCGTGAGCAATGATCTGCTGCGTGCGCAGGGCGATGGTAGCGGCCTGTTCCGTGGGCAACGCCCAGGCTTCATCCAGTGAGTTCGTGTGCAGCGACTGTGTGCCGCCCAGCACACCAGCCAGAGCTTGAATGGTGGTGCGGACGACGTTGTTGTAAGGCTGCTGCGCGGTGAGCGAGCACCCCGCCGTCTGCGTGTGGAAGCGGCACAGCCATGAGCGCGGGTTGGTGGCGCCAAATCGCTCGCGCATCACGCGCGCCCACACTTTTCGGGCGGCGCGGTACTTGGCGACTTCTTCGAAGAGGTCATTATGGGCGTTGAAGAAAAAGCTGAGGCGGGGAGCGAATTCGTCCACGCTCAACCCCGCGCGCCGCACCCACTCCACATACTCGATGCCATCACGCAGGGTGAAAGCCAGTTCCTGCACAGCGGTGGAGCCGGCTTCACGGATGTGATAACCGCTGATCGAAATCGGATTCCACCGCGGCACCTGCCGCGAGCCGAACACGATGGTATCCACCACCAGGCGCATCGAAGGCTTGGGCGGGAAGATATACTCCTTCTGGGCGATGTACTCCTTCAGGATGTCATTCTGCGTGGTGCCGGAGATCTTCTTCCAATCCACGCCATTCTTTTCCGCCACCACCAGATACATGGCCCAGATCATGGCGGCCGGCGAATTGATGGTCATGGAAGTGGTCACTTGCTCCAGCGGCAGGCCGCGCAGCAGGATTTCCATGTCGGCAAGCGAGGAGATGGCCACTCCGCATTTGCCCACTTCGCCTTCGGCCAGCAGGTGGTCGCTGTCATAACCCATCAGCGTGGGCAAGTCAAAGGCGATGGAGAGCCCCGTCTGGCCTTGCTTCAAAAGATAATGCAGGCGGCGGTTGGTATCCTCCGGCGTCCCGAAGCCGCTGAACTGGCGCATCGTCCATAGCTTGCCTCGGTACATCGTGGAGTGAATTCCGCGGGTGAAGGGATATTCCCCCGGGTCCGCCAAGTCGCGGTTGTAGTCAAGCCCCTGAACGCTGTCTGAGGTATACAACCTTTCGATTGGCACTCCAGAAACCGTCGTAAAAACCCTGGATGGCCCGGAACCTCCACCGTTAGGTCTTAAGGACTGGAAGGCTGGAGTTTCTGCGGTGGAACTTCCGTTCTCCGGGTTTGCCACAATCGCGCTGGCCTTGCGGTCTTTCTCCATATTCACAATTGCATCCTAACCCGGCACAAATGTCAACGCAGGCCAGTACTTCAACCGCACCAAGCCAGGGCGCTGGCCGGGCCGGAACAGCATCCCAAAATAAAAAGCCAGCCAGGATCATATCCAGGCTGGCCGCTCAGCCAAGCAGATGTAGGGGCGGGCCTTGTGCCCGCCTGAACGGGCGACCCCGAGGGTCGCCCCGACGAAAGCGACGGGGGACACCGGGTGACCCTCAGTGGTTATGATTCTGGTCGAAGTCCTGCGACCCCGGAATGTTGGGAGTTTGGCCCTGCGGGACGCGACCGGTCAGGGCCTCATTGATCTGAACGTTGTTCGCCGTCAATGTGGTTCCAGTCGCCTGCTCATATTGGGTCAGAGCTTTCGCATAGGTCGAATAAGCCGTTACCAGGGTGCCTTCTGCTGTGGTCAGGTTGTTTTGTTGTTGAATCACCAGGGTCACGGTGGATTCGCCGAGCTTGAATTTCTTCTGCTCTGCGTCTAAGGTCTGCTGAGCGTAATCCACCGCTTTCTTGGCGGATTGGATTTGGGCTTTGGCCTGGGTCACCGCAATTTCAGCGTTACGAACGTCCTGCTCAACGGTGTTGATCTCTTGCTGCAGTGTGGTTTGGAGTGACCGCTGTTCGAGCAGCGCGCGAGCCGAGTCCGCCTGCGCAGCCCGGTTGCGAATGGGCACCTGCAGCGTGAAACCGACGGAGTAGTTGGGATAATCATTTTGGAACATTTGCGTGAAAAGCCCTGTGTAAGCGCCCGGAATTGCGCCGATCGGGTTGGGCACAAGATTATTGCCGATCATTTTAGGCTTACCGTAGATGACCGTATCGCCGCCGAGGCCGCTCGGTTGGTATGCCGCAAACACGTCCAGTGTGGGCAGCAGGCTGTTGCGGTTGGCTTTGAGCACAATTGACTCGTATTTCAGGTTAAGCTCGTCCGTCTCGACTTCTGGGCGGTTCTTCAAGGCCAGTTGCAGTGACTGCTCGAGGGGCGGGACGTCGTCCGATTTCGGTTCTGGCAATTTGTCCGTTGGAACCACCTCCACTGAGGACAGTGTCGCGTCTACTCTCTTGGAAAGAGCCGTCTTGATGGTGGATTGCGCTTCCAGATAGTTGGTCTGCGCCACGACGAGATTGGTTTGAGCCGTGGCAAGCTGCGATTCCGCCTGGACCACGTCAATCGGCGCCAGTGTGCCAATTTGAACTTGCCGCTTGTTATCCTGCAGGAGTCTCTGCGCGTAATTCACCGCCTCCTGGGCCACGCGCACATTCTCATGCGTGGTGGCGAGGTTCCAATAATCCCCCAAAACGGTGGTCAGGGTGGTGATGACCTGCTGGCGGAAGACGGACTTCGAAATCTGAAGATCGTTGTCCGCAATGCGAATGAACTTGGCGTTGGCGCGGTAGCCGAATCCGTTCAATAGGTGCTGGTTGACGGCAACCGTAAGGCCGCTGGAAAGCTGGGGATTGAAAAAGGCGGTCAACTGGTTCGTGGATTGCCGGCCGCCAAACAAACTGACAGCGTAACTGGTTCCGGTTGGGAACTCCTGACCCAAAAAGCCGTTGTAGGTAGTGGTGTGCTGGACCAGGGAATTGACTCCTGTGACGATGTTAGTTCCGAGCGGAGTGACGCTGTCATTCCAGCCGGCCTCGAAACCTACAACCGGATCAAAAGAGCCGATGGGGCCGATATTGAAGGCGCGGCCGCCGCCGCCCGTGGCACTGCCGGCGCCGCCGCTACCACCCCCCGCGGAGGACGTGTTGATGCCACCGCCGATGGCGCCAGAAAACAACGCGGACGACGAAAACGCGCCATTGATTCCGCGCGATGCCTGACCGCTGGCGGCCCGCACCTGGTCGATCTTGGCATAGGCCGTGTTGTAACGGGAAAGATCGATATCCAGGTTGTTTTCAAGCGCCAATGCCACCGCATCCTGGAGCGAAAGTTGCATCTTGCCGTTCTGAATCAGCTCGTAGATCAGCCCGGAATTTTCCAGCTTCATGGGCGGCACGCGCGGATTCAGGTAAGGCTCCAGGATGTTCGGGAATATTCCCGTCCGGGTATAAGTGGTCTCATAAAGCGATGAGCCTTGAGTATTGTTGGAATTTTGGTTCTTAGGGGTGTTGGGCGGCTGCTGAGCCATCCCATTCAGGGTCCCAAAGCCCACGGCCAAGATCGCTCCTGCCACCGCCAGCCCATAACCTCTTCGATTCAACATTCCTATCCTTCTCCCTTCTAACACGATGCTGAAATAAGTCCGGCCCATGTCATTCTGAGGAGCCGAAGGCGATGAAGAGTCTCGTAAGGAATTGATTTGTCTGAATGCGATAGGGGTAGGGAGAACCGATTGAGTTCGGTGCCCCCTCCCTCCAAACCGGACAGGCGGGTTTCCCGCATCCGGCTTTCCAGTCAGTGGTTTTACCTCCGAGAGGGTTGACAGA
>JBOGKI010000427.1:0-4499 GCA_050745605.1 Terriglobia bacterium
GGATACCACTGGGATTCAGCCTCGACCGCCGACGAGGGCTTGCGCAAACTCACGGAAGGGCTTTACGACCTGGTGCTGCTGGATATCAATTTGCCGGACCGCAGCGGGCTGGAGGTTTTGCGCTCCGTCAAGCATGAAAATCCGCTGGCCAGCGTCATCATGATCACCGCCTACGACTCAAGCCAGGTGGCGTTTGAAGCCTCGAAAGAGGGCGCGGACAGTTATATTACGAAGCCCTGGGACAATGACAAGCTGGCCGTGGAAATACGAAACCTGCTGGATAAATCCCGGCTGCAGGTGGAAAATATCCAACTGCGCCGGGCGCTGAAGCGCTATGGGTTACCCAACATTGTGGGCCGCAGCGAGCCCATGCAGAAGGTCTTCGACCTCATCACCCAGGTAGCTCCCAGCCGCGCCACGGTGCTGATCCTGGGCGAGAGTGGAACCGGCAAGGAGCTGGTGGCCAAGACCATTCATGCCACCAGCACCCGCGCGGACCGGTCCTTCGTGCCCGTCAACACGGGTTCGATGCCCAGCGACTTGCTGGAAAGCACCCTCTTCGGCCACGTAAAGGGGGCGTTCACCTCCGCCGTGGCCACCAAGCGCGGGCTTTTCGAACTGGCCGACCAGGGAACGATCTTCTTTGACGAGATTGGCACCATCGGATTGGAAACTCAGGCCAAGCTGCTGCGCGTGATTCAGGAGCGCGAGTTCATGCGGCTGGGCGGCACGGAAACCATCAAAGTGGACGTTCGCATCCTCGCCGCCACCAACGCCGATCTGCACAAGCTGGTGGCGGAAGGACGTTTCCGCGAGGACCTTTACTACCGCCTGAATGTCATTTCCGTGCCGCTTCCGCCTCTGCGCAGCCGCAAGGAGGATATTCCTCATCTGCTGGACCATTTCCTTAAGAAATTTGGGAAGGAAAACGGCCGGGACAACTTGCGATTTACGCCCGAGGCGTTGAAGGCCCTGATGGATCACGACTGGCCCGGCAACGTGCGTGAGTTGGAGAATGCCGTGGAGCGAGCCGTGGTGCTGGCTTCCGGCCCGGCCCTGGGACGTGAATTGCTGCCGGAACCCATTGTCCAGAACGGCTCGCACGTTTCGAGCCGCTTAAATACCGATGGCATGGATGGCATGTCTTTGTTTGAGATCACCGAAGCTTTTGAGCGGCAGGTGATTCTGGAGATGCTCGCCCGCACTCACTGGAGCCAGACCGAGGCGGCGGAGCGATTCAAAATTCCCCTTTCCACCCTCAACCAGAAAATCCGCAGGTTGCAAATCGACATCAAGCGCCGCCGGAACAACTAGCCTCCACCATGCGTCAAGTCGATATCCGGGATACCCACAAGAGGGCACCTTGCGGGCCAAGGATCGTCCCTATATATTGTGGTGGCGGGTTTTATGACTTGTTCACGCGGTACCGTCACGGCTTTAAGCGACGCTTCCTCAATAATATACCGTTATTATCTGCTAAGATATCCGCAATTAATTGATAATAAGTGAGTTGTACGATTTTTAGAACTTGGCGTGGGATTTGATTGGGTTTGTTTTCGTCAAAGATGGGTCATTATGATGATAAGCTATTTGTATTCAATAACTTGGCTTTATTCGTCCCGTAAATCGATTCAAGTTAATGATAATAAACAGCTTGATTAATATCTTCACTGGGTTTGTTTTGGCTTTGAATGGGTTAGTTCTTACACTTTGTTATTGTTATCAACAACTTATGGGTTTGATTAAACAATCCTTTTTTATTTTTTGATTTGCAAGGGTAAGCGCACCCCCACAGATTGTGTGCCAGCGGCTGTAGCGACGCTCTATGAACGCCGAAAACGATGTGCGGCAAACGGTGGTCCCTTCCAGGGTAAGCTCCGACCGCCAGCAGAAGAAGCCAAGTTGCAGCAGATTACTCATGAGTACATAATATTCGCTAGCGTACAGAAAATCAAGAACATTTTTGGCGGTGGTAGAGTTTGCTGTGGCGGCGAGTTTTAGCTCACCGCATAGCGGCATAAAGTAGCGTCCACGCGAAACCGCATCATGACCGGCGATTGGGGGTGGCTGGCGCGGCGCACTGTGCGCCAGCCCCATGTCCATGTAACGGGACGGCTTGCCGTGCCCTCTTGGGGCGTTGACCGCCATCTTGCCAAGCTTCGATCTCAAAACCGCTAATCAAACCGGGTAGGGCAAGCCCTACCCCTACGTTCCTGCTCGTAATGGGGCCTTGGCGTGCCCCCCTTGTTGTCCTATGGCCTCGATTGACCGGGTAGGGCAAGCCCTACCCCTACTTCCCTAATCAATCATCGGGGACATCGGCTACAATTGGTCCTGATGTCTTGTCTTCGGTGCTTGGTGTTTTGCGACCGCGTTTTCTTTGTGGCGCGACAGCCATTTCAAGGGCGTCTGCATCTCCGCGATCCGAAATTCGAATGGCCGGCCGGGGCCATCCAATCCCGCCGTGCCTGCGTAGCTGTTTCCATGTTGTGTCTGATTCTTTGGCCGGCCGTGCTGAAGGGACAATCCACGGCGCCGGATCAACCCTGCATCTTCGAGGGCGAAGTGGTTTCGGCGGCGTCGGGAGACCCGATTGCTGGGGCGCGCCTTATCGCGCAGAGCTGGAGAAACGGCGGTGAGGCAATTACTGATGCGGCAGGCCACTTCTGCATTCGTTCCGTCCCGCCGGGACCGAGGCGGTATCACCTTCTCGTCGTGAGGAAGGGATTCGTGAGCACCTACTATGGTGAAAATCCTCCTTCGCGAGTGTGGCAGGAATTTTCTGTTTCAACCTCCTCCGCTTTCAGAAACCTTGCGATTCGATTAGTTCCGGCAGCCGAGATCAACGGACACGTCTACGATGAAAACGACGATCCATTCCAAAGAATAACCGTTGAGGCTGCTCAAGAGGAGTGGCGGGGCGGTCGCCTTCGGCTTGAACCTTCGCGCAGCGCCAAAACCAACAGTGACGGTTATTACCGAATCGAGGGCCTGGCGCCGGGGAATTACCTACTGCGGGCGATGGTTCATGGCAGTCCCCCAAGCCGGAAACTGAGCCATGCAAAGAATGAGGAAACCTCAGGCGACATTTCTTACGTTCCATCGTTCTATCCTTCGACGCTTGACTTCCGGGGGGCGGGCGTTGTCAACCTACGGGGAGGAGACGAACGAGGTCCGTTTGACTTCCACCTCCACGCCGTTCCAGCCTATTACATCAGGGGCGAAATCAGCGTAGCAGGCCCGTTAGGAGACCATTTGGGCAACGTCGAAATGGAGTTGCTGCCCCAGGACCCCGATGTTCCTGATTATGATCTTTATGCGAGACATTCTAGCTTTAAGACGGGCCCGTTTGTTATTCGCGGAGTTCCACCGGGCGCTTACGAATTACTGGCCTCCTCCAATTTAGTGCCCCAGTACGTGGTCAAAGGCAAGACCTACGGCGGGCGGGTTAACGTGACGGTTGGCGAAGCGGATGTAGACGGGGTCAGGCTTCTGGTTGTTCCCGATTTCGATTTGCCGGGTCGCGTCACAGTCAGTGGAATCCCCTTAAAGGTTAGCGGCCTCCGGATCGGCCTGGATTTCAAGATTCCGGCGGGCGACGCTGCCGAGTTCGCGGATGTAAATCCTGGCGGGACGTTCGTGCTCAACGGCATTTCTGAGGAGACCGCCAAGTTGGAACTCTCCGGCTGCGGAAACTGTTATGTGAAATCCGTTAAGCTCGGGGGTGTGGTCTATCCTCCCAGCCGAATCGATATCACACGGACGGCGGCGGCATCCGGCCTCGAAATCACGGTCAGTACCGACGGAGCGCAGACGACCGGGCTAGTGATCGACGGCCACCAGAAACCGGCGGTGGGCGCCTACGTGGTGATCGTTCCCGAAACTCCATCGCCGGCTACTCAGGGATTCTACCGTACCGCTTTCACGGATAACCGCGGTCAGTTCGGCATTGCGGGTTTGCCGCCCGGCGATTATCTGGTCTTCGCGTGGCCCTCCCCGCAGGATGCAGCTTTCGAGGAGCCGGCCTTTATCGAACAACATCGCGAGGAAGGCTTCTCAGTCACGTTAATGCCCGGCCAGGTTCGCAACATTCAGATTCCCCTTCTGCCCGCTCCAACCCCTGCGCAGTGACGCTTTGTTGCTAACGAGGCTTTTCGCCTGGGACCGATAAGGCATGTTGGCGCGACGGAAAGGCGAGGTTTCAACCCCGCCGCCCGGATCGCCCGCGAATCGGGGGCTTTAGAGTCTGGGTGACAACTGCTTCTGTAGCGGCGGTCTATGACCGTCGGCCTTGATTTCTCAAGAACTTCGGCGGTCATAGACCGCCGCTACAGCACGGAAATCGAAGTTATCACACAGACGCTTTAGCCCTTGAAGCGAACTTGAAAGCGTGTCCTGAAACGTTGGTGGCTTCAGCGGCTAAAGCCGAGTCCGCGTGGCCCGTGCTACGGCGGGGTTGAAACCCCGCCCTTCCGCCGGAGTTGAAACCGGGCCCTGCC
>JBOGKI010000428.1:0-4493 GCA_050745605.1 Terriglobia bacterium
GCGGCAGGGAGGGCAACCATACAACTTTAATCCGCCCGAAAATGGATGTTGTTTCAAGCCTTGAAACTGGCGGATTTCTCGACAGACTTAACATAGTAATACTATCGGAGGGCAGCGAGAAGAGAAGAACGGACCCCTGAGAACTGACGAGGAGCAGAACGCATGGCTACCCTAGCAATTCCGGTCGCAACGACCCGGCGCAGACCACGCCAACAACCGATTTCCGGACGTGCCAACATCCCCGAGGTCTGTTTCTCCAAAGCCATCGACAATTCGCGGCTCGTGAAGGAGACCGATCCAGACCGGAAGCGAGAATGCTATCGCCTGCTCCTTACGGGCATCCTGCTTTTCGCTGCAATCATGGGTGTTGCCAGGCAGCACTTTGAGTGCGTGAAGGCGAACTACCAGATCGAGGAGCTCAAAAAGGAGAGTGCGGCCCTGCAGGAGTTGAACAAACAACTTCGACTGGAAGAGGCGGCGCTGGCTGATCCTCAACGGATTGATGCGCTGGCCCGGCAGGAGTTGGGGCTGGCTCCGCCGTCTCCCCAGCAGGTGATCCGCCTGGGCGGCGCCGCGCCGGACGCCGGGCAAGCAGGGGACTCGGAGTTTGCCAAGAATTTCGGCGCGGCTCCTCCTCTTTCCGGTCCGGCCTCCACAATAATTGCACGGGAGCCGTAAATGCCCCCAAGGCCGATTCGGGATTCCCACCACGAGCTTGCACACCGAACCGTCCGCGAACCGCCACGCGAATCCGAACATGACCAGGTCCTCCGCCGCACCGTCCTTCTGGGGGCAATCTTTGCTTTTTGGATCGTGATTGCAATCACCCGCCTTTACTACCTGCAGGTGATCCGATACGTATACTGGGTCAGAAAAGCGGACCAGCAACAGCAGCGGGTGATTGAGCTGACGCCACAACGGGGCGCCATTTTTGACCGCAGCATGCACCCGTTGGCAATGAGCCTACCGGTGGATTCCATCTTCGCCGTTCCCTCCCAGATACCCCATCGTGATCGGGTGGCCCGGCTACTGGCATCGGCGCTTGGCCTCGACCCATATGAGGTTCGAGGCCGGCTTGAGGAATTCCATTCGTTTTGCTGGATCAAGAGAAAAGTGACCCAGCAGGAGGCTGAGCACGTCAAGGCTCTAAAGTTGAAGGGAATCTATTTCCAGAAGGAGATGAAGCGCTTCTATCCGGAGGGAACGCTGGCCGCAGGCGTGTTGGGTTATGTGGGTATGGATGACGAAGGGTTGGCGGGAATCGAATATGGGATGAATGGCGAAATTGCGGGGGAGCCGGGCCGCGTCCTGGTCACCGAGGACGCGCGCCGTCACCTTCTTCGTTCCGTTCGCGATACGGGAGAGCCGGGGAAAAATGTGGTTCTCACGATTGACCAGGATATTCAGTACATTGCACAGAAGGCCCTGAGCGATGCCGTCGCCCAGCATCACGCGTTGGGGGGAGTGGCGCTCGTGGAGAATCCCAACACCGGCGCCATTCTGGCCATGGCCAGTTCCCCAACGTTTGATCCCAACCGTTACCGCCAAAGTCCACCATCGGCCCGGGAGAATCGGGCCATTTCCTGGATTTATGAGCCTGGCTCGGTGTTCAAGCTGGTAACGGTCTCATCGGCCCTGGACGAAGGGCTGACGACTCCGAGCGAGGTCATCAACTGCCAAGAGGGTGGGATTGTCCTTGCGGGACACACGATTCACGACGTTGAGCGCATGGGCGATCTTACGGTGGCTGACGTCCTTGCGAAATCGAGCGACGTGGGGACGATCAAGCTGGGTCTGCGGTTAGGAGAAGCGCGTTTTTACCAGCACATTCTGAGCTATGGGTTCGGTGCGAAGACCGGCATTCTTCTGCCGGGAGAAGAGCACGGCTTGCTCGAGCCGCCCGACCGCTGGTCCGGGATTTCGATTGGAGAGATTTCCATAGGCCAGGGCATCGGCGTAACGGCCGTCCAGCTCATTTCCGCATATTCAGCGGTGGCGAACGGTGGAATCCTCTTCAAGCCCCGCATTGTTCAGGACGTGTTTCTTGGCAAACAGCACGATTCGATTTCTCCTTCCGAGGGTCATCGCGTGGTGAGCGAGAAAACCGCTGCGGAAATGCGGCAGATGCTCGTGGGCGTAGTGGAACACGGGACGGGCGTCAGCGCTCAGATCAAAGGCTACACCGTCGGCGGCAAGACCGGAACCGGAGAGAAGGTGGGCCCAGACGGCAGGTATTCCAGGATACATGAAGTGGCGTCCTTTATCGGCATGGTTCCGGCATCCCATCCCCGGCTCGTGGTCCTGGTCTCGATCGATTCGCCCGTGGGCCAGTATTATGGCGCCGAGGTTGCGGCTCCGGTTTTCAAGAAGATCGCCCAGCAGGCGCTCACTTACCTCAATATTCCCGAGGACGATCCCGGCTCACTACCCCGAATTGCAGAAGATGGTGCCCGGGAAACTGGGACAGAGGGTCATGGCCAAGAACCTGCGGGAAAGTCAAAGGGAAGCGACAGCCACGCGCCTGAACCGATTGAACCCGTGTCTTTTCGCGAGCCCAAGACGGCATCGGACCCGCCGACGGAGGTCCTGAACGCCGGTCCCAGCGTCGCCGTCCCGAATTTCTCCGGACTTGCGGAAAGGCGCGTCGCGGAAGAATGCCAAGATCTCGGACTTGACCTGGAGCTCAGTGGTTCGGGGCTGGCACTTCAACAATATCCCCCACCGGGAACGAAGGTTCCGGCCGGAGCTCGCGTGACTGTGGAGTTTGGCCGTTGGGGGCAGTGATGCCGCCCGGGCTTTTCTGACAAGAGAGTTTCCAAGCGCACGGCTGGAGGCGGGCACTCACCACCCCGCGGCCATAACGCGCATCCTAATCCATAGTGAGAGTTGAAGATGCTCATTGGCGAGCTCCTTCGGGACGTGCCGACGCTCGAGTCCGGCGTGGCCCCGCAACTTGAAATTCAATCACTCGCCTACGACTCCCGTTCCGTCCGGCCGGGGTCACTTTTTTTCGCCATCCAGGGCAAGCAGGCCGACGGTCACGACTTCATCCCCCAGGCCCTGGAAAACGGGGCTGCGGCGATTGCCAGTGAGCGTGCCGCGCCGGAGGAGTTGAAATCCCGTTGGATTCATGCGGGAAAGATCCGGCGCGCGCTGGCGCTGGCGAGCCGCAATTTCTTTCACCATCCAGACCTCAGCCTTCAACTGATTGGTGTTACCGGAACCAGCGGCAAGACCACCACCGTCTATCTGCTCCATTCGATTCTGGAAACTGCCGGAATCAGGGCGGGCCTCTTCGGATCGATTGAATACCGTTTCGGCCCGCAAACGCTCGCCGCCAGGAATACCACTCCGGAGTCTCTGGACCTCCTCACCTACCTCCACGCGCTCCGGGCTGCGGGTGGAAAAGCTGCCGTCATGGAGGTTTCTTCCCATGCATTGGATCAGGAGCGCGTGTGGGGTATTCACTTTCAAGCTGTGGTCTTCACCAATCTCACCGGAGACCATCTCGACTACCATAAGGATTTCGAGCATTACTTCGCGGCCAAGCGCAGGCTCTTCGAAGGTTTGGGGACACCGCCGCCCGAGCTGGGCGTCATCAACGGGGATGACCCGTGGTCGGCTAAATTGCTGGAGATTCAGCAGCCACGGCAGATTACCTACGCGGTGGAATCGAGCGCGGATTACCGGGTGAAGCAGTTTAATCTCGGGGCCAGCGGCCTTCATGCGACGCTCGCGGCGCCCGGCGGCAAGTGGGAGATCGAGTCTCCCCTGCTAGGGCGCGGTAATCTCGAGGATGTGCTGGCGGCCGTGGCGACGGCCGACGGTTTGGGCATTCCCCGGGAAAGCATTCAGGAAGGCATCTCCCGGCTCCGGCAAATTCCAGGCCGCTTTGAAAAGATCGACGAGGGCCAGCCCTTCCTCGTCTTTGTGGACTACGCTCACAAGCACGATGCGCTCAAGAATGTGCTGAAGACGGCCCGTCCCCTCGCACGGGGACGCCTGATCACCGTCTTCGGCTGCGGTGGCGATCGCGACCGGACCAAACGGCCGCTGATGGGTGAAGCGGCTGGGACGCTGAGTGATCTTGTGGTGTTGACATCGGACAATCCCCGCACCGAGGATCCCATCAGCATCATGAATGACGTTATGGTCGGCTTGCAGAAGGCGGGCCGGCCTTACCTGACGGAGATGGACCGTGGAGCGGCCATCCGCAAGGCCCTCGAACAGGCGCGAGCCGGAGATGTGGTGGTGATTGCCGGCAAAGGCCACGAAACCTATCAGGTTTTGAAAGACCGCACCATACCGTTTGACGACCGTGAAGTGGCTCGGGCTATTCTCCGCGAGGTGGGATGGACGCTGCCGACCCCCGATATTTAGGAATTTCGGCGGTTGGGGCATCGAAGGCCCGGAAGCACCTAGTGTTATGTCACAGCTAATTCTTGACAATGGTCTGGAGGCGCTTCTGTAGCGGCGGTCTGCGACCGCCGATG
>JBOGKI010000429.1:0-4492 GCA_050745605.1 Terriglobia bacterium
CTACTATGACCAAGCCACCATCCGAAGACCGAATCGAACTGGTTTATGGCTCGCTCGACATGCTGATTCTGCGCACCTTGCGCTGGGGTCCGACTCATGGGCATGGCATTGCCAAGTCCATCGAGCGCCTGTCGGAGGACGCCCTCAAGGTGGAACACGGGTCGCTTTACCCGGCGCTGCAACGGCTGCAGCAGGAAGGCTGGATCACGGCCGAATGGGGCGTTTCCAAGAACAACCAGCGGGCCAAATACTACCGCCTGACCGCGGCGGGACGGCGGCAATTGCTGGCCGAGACCTCGCGTTGGGAGCGCTTTGTGCGGGCCATCACCGGTGTTCTGCGGCCGGCGGAATCCGAGGAAGGCCAATGAGTAGCGCCGGCTTCCAGCCGGCCTGCGGCCAAGAGGGCCGCACTAGGAGGGAAGGGCAATGAGCTGGCGGCGCGAGCTTTCTAAACTTGGTGCGCTGTTTCGCCGGTCGAAGCCGGTGGACGACCTTGAAGAAGAAATTCGCTCTCATCTCGAGATGGAAGAGCAGGAGAACCTCGAATCCGGGATGCCGCCGGAGGAAGCTCACTATGCGGCGCGGCGCCGCTTCGGCAACGTGACCCTGGCGCAAGAGAGGAGCAGGGAAATGTGGGGATGGAATACGGTCGAGACGCTCCTGCAAGACCTTCGCTATGGCCTCCGCCAGCTCCGCCGAAGTCCCGGCTTTGCGGCCGTCGCAGTTATCACACTCGCGCTCGGGATTGGCGCGACAACGGCCATTTTCAGTGTCGTGAACGGTGTCTTGCTGAAACCCCTGCCTTACCCGCACCCAGGGCAACTAGTCGCCGTCTGGCTCACGGCCCCTGGGATGAACGTCAAGGACCTGAACACCTCGCCGTCCCTCTACTTCATCCTCCGGGATCAAAATCGGACCTTCCAGGATTTTGGTCTTTATACGGGCCAATCGGCAAACGTCACGGGCCATGGCGAGCCGGAGCACGTGGCGGACATCAACGTGACCTATGGTCTGCTCCCCGCTCTGGGGGTCACGCGTATGCTCGGGCGGTCATTCAGGAGGTCCGACGACGAGCCAGGAAGCCCGGACACTTTGATGCTCACCTACGGTTATTGGCGCCGTAAGTTTGGCGGCGACCGCGCCGTGGTCGGGAAAACGATTACCGTGAATGGAAAGCTGCGGCAGATCATCGGAGTACTGCCGCAAAGCTTCCACTTTGGCAGATCTGATCTTGCCCTGCTCATTCCCCTCCAGCTCGACCGCGCCAAAACTTCCCTGGGACATTTCGTTTTTGAGGGCATTGCCAGGCTCAAGCCACAAGTGACGCTTGCCGAAGCGGATGCGGACGTAGCCAGGCTGCTCCCCATCATGCTCAGAAGCTTTCCGCCGCCACCGGGGTACGCCACCAAAATGTTTGAGGACGGGCGAATCGCGCCGAACCTCCGGCCGTTGAAGCAGGATATCATTGGCGACCTGGGCAACGTCTTGTGGGTCCTGATGGGCGGAATCGGCTTGGTACTACTGATCGCATGCGCGAACGTCGCGAACCTACTGTTGGTCCGAGTTGAAGGGCGACGGCAGGAATTGGCGGTTCGCACCGCGCTGGGTGCAAGCCGGAGCCGGATCGCCGCACAAATGTTGGTTGAGGGATTAATGCTGGCGCTTCTCAGCGGCGGCCTTGGCCTGGTGCTGGCCGATGCGGCCGTGCGCGCCCTCGTGGCGATGGCCCCCACCGATCTACCCCGCCTGAACGAAATCGGCGTTGATGGGACGGTTGTGCTTTTCACGCTGGTCGTGTCCCTCTTTGTGACTTTGCTGATCGGCCTGATGCCGATCTTGAAGTATACGGGCGCGAGTCTTGGGATCGGATTGCGAGAGGGCGGGCGCTCGATGAGCGAGGGCCGGCAAAGGCACCGGTCGCGCAGCGTGCTGGTGACAGTCCAGGTGGCCCTGGCTCTGGTCTTGCTGGTGAGCTCGGGACTCATGATTCGAACTTTTCGGGCTCTGACTCGCGTCGATCCGGGATTCGTTGCGCCTTCCGAGGTTCAGACGTTCCGCCTTGCCATTCCCGAGACACAAGTGAAAGACCCCGTGCGGGCGGTTCGAATGGAGCAGGAGATTTTGCAAAAGATCAGGGCCATTCCGGGAGTCTCCTCAGCCGGCCTTTCGATGAAAGTTCCCATGGCGGGCGGTACATGGGACGATAACGTTTTCGCCCGGGACCACACTTACTCTCCCGACCAAATTCCGCTCCACCGGTATTGGTTCGCGGCACCGGGATTTTTTAAAACGCTAGGCACGCCGCTCATTGCCGGCCGCGATTTTACCTGGAGCGACATGTACAACGACGTTCCCGTGGCAATCGTGTCTGAAAGGCTGGCGCGTGAATATTGGCACGACCCGAGAAATGCCGTCGGCAAGCAAATTCGCTCAAGCACGAAGGATGACTGGCTAGAGGTAATCGGCGTCGTGGGAAACATCCACGACGATGGCGTGGATAAGCCAGCGCCCAGTTCGGGGTACTGGCCCATTCTTGTGATGCATTTCGGCGGCACAGGCCCGATTGCGATCCGATATGTCGCCATCTCGATTCGCAGCCCGCGCGCCGGATCACAAACCTTGATGAACGAGGTCCGGCGAGCTGTGTGGTCAGTGGATTCCGATCTTCCGCTCACCGAGGTCCATACACTCGAGTATTACGAGCGGACGTCGATGGCGCGTACTTCGTTTACGCTGGTGATGCTGGGGCTGGCGGGTTGCATGGCGCTCATGCTCGCCATTGTGGGCCTTTACGGTGTGATTTCCTATTCGGTATCCCAGCGCACGCACGAGGTCGGTATTCGAATGGCGCTAGGCGCACAAAAGCGTGACGTTTTGAGACTGGTGCTGACTGGAGGGATGAGCTTGACCATGATTGGTGTGGGCATCGGAATTGCGGCGGCATTGGCCCTAACCCGCTTTTTGTCCAGCCTCCTCTACGGCGTTAAGCCCAACGACCCGCTAACGTTCGTCGCCGTCTCTTTTGTCCTGACCGGGGTCGCACTGCTCGCCTGCTACCTGCCCGCGCGGCGGGCGACGAAGGTTGATCCCATGGTGGCGCTGAGGCACGAGTAGGGGCGGGCCTTGTGCCTGCCCGCTCGGAGGGCACCCCGAGGGGCGCCCCTACAACGCCTGATGGCTGAGAGCTGACGGCTGATAGCTTGTCCTATGAGCTGGAAACGACAGATCGCCAGGCTGCGCGAATTGTTCGCGGGACGCAAGTCCGTGGACGATCTTGAAGAAGAGATTCGCTCTCATCTCGAAATAGAAGAGCAGGAGAACCTCGAATCCGAGATGCCGCCCGACGAAGCTCACTATGCAGCCATGCGCCGCTTCGGCCCTGTCCGGCTTCGATTTCGGCGGGGCAGACTTCGTGAGGGAAGATGATGAGACGTTCTCCCACCGCGATGTCTTCGACGTTGATATCTGAGACGCCTCTGTCGGTCTTGCGATGAGCGGTCCGGGGCATCCGTACCTTAAGGTTGCACGCCCACGGGCCACAACCCGTCGCTCAATTTTGCGAAACGGTTCCTTTAATAAGATTGATTTGACGAGACTGCGGTCATTGCGTAAGTTCTCTAAGTGTCAACTCTCTGCGGTTGGATGATAGGGCTGGAATTCAAGAGGGCGACGGTACGCTTCCCTGCACTGGTTACGGAAGGCTCCATCGTGTCGCGTTGCGGGGTATCCCTCGCGGCGCCAGGGGCTGAGCTTTTGCGGTGGTCCCTTCAGGTTAGGGTGTGCACGCCTCAAGCTTGACGGTAATTCGCGTGACGGTCAATCAACTTGACGGCCAGTCTTCACAGATCTTGCCATTTAGCACGCTACCGTAGCAGGAGGTAAGTCCTGGACCGGATCGGAACCGGCGAATGAAGCGAAGTGTGGCTTTCAAGCAATGTGGTAAAAGGGATGAACGATGAGAATCAACCCAGACAAATGCGTCGGATGTGGAAACTGCACGTATGTGTGTCCCATGGGAGCGATCTACGTCAACCCGGCGACCGATCGCGCGACCATCGACCGTGACGAATGCGTCGAGTGTTACGCCTGCTACAACGGGATGAGTTCGGAACACCTGAATCCGTCCCTGGTACGCGCCATTCGAAAACTATTCATGCTGGCTCGAGTGCGGTTTGACCCCGAGCCTGACGTGTGCCCTACATCAGCCTTTGAACCCGACGACTTGCAGTGGCCGCGGGTGGTGCGGCGCGCGTTCTCTGATCCCCGCGCGACCCATGAATCAACCAGCGTGGCGGGTCGCGGAACCGAAGAGGTCAAGACCAACGACGTGACCGGGCGCGTGCAGCAGGGCGAGGTTGGGTTCACCATCGAATTTGGCCGGCCCGGAGTGGGCGTGTGGTTTTGGGACGTTCAAAAGATGACCTGGGCGCTGGCTGAAGCAGGTGTGCCGTTTGAGAAGAAGAACCCATTGACGCTGCTCATGAGCGACATT
>JBOGKI010000430.1:0-4488 GCA_050745605.1 Terriglobia bacterium
TGTTCCGGGATGGGCAGATAGATGCATGCGCCGCGTGAGCTGGTCTTTGACCTCTTTCAGCTTCGCCCGCATCCGTTTCGAGATGGTGATCCGCCTCAGCCAGAACCGGCCGTTCCGTGACCTCGCGCAGATATGCGTGAAGCCGAGGAAATTGAACGTCTCCGGTTTCCCTTCGCCGCGCCGCTTCCGTTCCGCAGCCGCGTACGGCCCGAATTCCAGAAGGCGCGTCTTCTGGGGATGCAGTTCGAGGGCAAACTTTCCGAATCGTTCCGTCAGCTCCGCCCTGAACCGCTCGGCATCCGCTTTGACCTGGAACCCCAGCACGATGTCATCTGCAAACCGCACGACGATCATCTCGCCGCGGGCTCGTTTCCGACGCCACGCCTGGACCCACAGATCGAAGGCGTAGTGGAGATAGATGTTTGCCAGGAGCGGCGATGCACTGCCGCCCTGAGGCGTTCCCTCCTCCACCCGCAAGTGTTTCCCGTCCTCCAGCACGCCCGCGTTCAACCATTTTTGGATGAGCCGCACGACGCGCCGGTCCGCAACCCGGTGCTCGACGAACTTCACCAGCCATTCGTGCGAAATGCCGTCGAAATAGCCGCGAATGTCCAAATCAAGCACCCAGTTCACCTTCCTCGTCAGCAGTCCCGTGTAGAGCGCATCCAGCGCGTGATGCGGGCTGCGCCCCGGTCGGAACCCGTACGAGAAGCCGAGAAAGTCCGATTCGTAGATGGCGTTCAACACCTCGACCGTCGCCCGCTGAACGATCTTATCTTCCAGCGCGGTGACTCCGAGCGGCCGCTGCCGCCCGTCGGCCTTCGGTATGTACACCCTCCGTACCGGCTTGGCCCGGTACGCTCCCCGCTTCAGCCGCTGCGACAGGTCCTGGAGATGCTTGTCCAGTTCCTCGCCGTAGTGCTGCCACGTCTCCCCGTCCACGCCCGGTGCGGCTTCCTTCTTGAGGCTGAAGTAGGCCGTTCGAAGCGTTTCCAGGCTGTATATATGGTGCAGGAGCGCGGTGAACCGCTTCTTCTTATCACCTTTTGCTGCTTGACGTATCCGCTCCGGCGCACGGGGCGCGTCGCTCCGGCTCGGTGTCCGGGACGCGTTTTGCGGAAGCGGATTCCCTTTGGCCAGACCCCTTCCCTTCATCCCCTCCGCCGCCGGTGGCCCGGCCTTGTTCGGGAACTGCTCCGGTACTACGGGCCTGTCCGACTTCCCCGGTCCGTTCATCATCGGCGTGTGTCCTTAAACTTCCCGACGCGTCCCAGCGTGCTAGCTGTCCTGGGTGGACGGGGGATCTCCCGGTTCCCGTGCAAGGCGCTTCCGTGCGTGCTCGGGGTCTCTGACCGCGCGGGATTCCGTGGCGCCTTGCGATGGCGGCGCGCAGGATGTTGCCTTCCGCCTCTCCTTACGGCGTCGGCATCCCGGAGCAAGTTTCTTACGCGGCTGAATACCCGGCCCGCACGTTCCCCTGTCCACGCTTCGTCGCCGCCCTCGCGAGCGGCTCCGCAGGACTCGGGGCCGGTGTGGGTCGCTAGCCCTTCACCGTATGACTCTTTCATTCACTACACCTTGCCGGTTTTGAACGGCGCAAAAGGAGAAACAATATGAGTATGCCTGGATTTACTGCAGAGCTCGCGCTTCAAGACCGCGGACGATCGCAGTGTCGGAGCTTAGGCCAGCCAAGATCAGCTCAAGAAGAAATTACGCCCCAGCTTATTAAACCCCCATGGCCGCCGCCGTGTTTCTGGCCATGCCGGATTCTGCATAACGAATGCTGGTGCCCTTACTGAGAGCCGATGCGGGAAACCGGTACGTCTCGTTCGTTGAGGGGACGCGGGAAGCTTGCGTGATCGTTGCGCGCCCGTCTGTCTACTCTACTTCAGCCGTGCGATTCTAGGTGTTGGTTAGCGCCTGAATCTGCCTGAGAGCCAGACTGGTTGGCGCAGACCCCTCATGGTCTGCCGGGTCCGGCACCGGGTCGTGAAGGATCTCTGCCGCGTGGACAGTGGCTGGCGAGTTTCCACTCCTGGTCACCAAGCTGTCGCCATATTACGACCGATAGACCCTGATCAAGGGGAGGGTGGCAATGAAGATACCGGGCTTCAGCGCGGAAGCATCAACTTACAGAAGCACTGCTCATTACTGCTCTGGAGCTGCGTGGGGCGAAGTTTCTGGCTCGTACGCAAATCCAGCCCAGATAATGCGACTACCGGCACTGGGAGGAGTTGAAGGCGGAGGAGGGTGTCACCCCGTCATCGGTGACTGCGTACCAGACAAGACCTGTGCCTCCGGCAAGTCCCAGCACGCTCTCACCGCAGACCGCAGGTGGATCAAAGACTGCGCCTGCAGCCTTTTCGGAGACGGGGGCGGTGTCGGCGATGGTGGCGGCGCTACCTCATGCCCTCAAAACCCCGGTCTCTTTGGGGCGTGCTGCGAAGGGTTGGCTGTCGCATGTGAGGCGACTTGCGCCGTGGGCGGTGGTGGAATAGGACTTCTTTTCTGCAGCGCTGCTTGCGCCGCGGGTTTCGCAACGTGCATGGCATCTCAAGTTTGGCCTTGCAACCAACTCTGAGCAGGTGGCGCAGAGTTCGTGCTCTTCGACTTTTGCGGCTCTTCCGCCGGTTGGCGCAGACGTTTTCTTTTGATGTCGGCGAATGCCTGGCAAGGACGGCAATTGTTCGCGCTGTGGCGACATTCGAATGGATGCCATACGACGGCATATATACGCCACCGGTGAGTGTAGGTCGATTGAAAGGAGACGAGGCATGAACATACCTGGATTTGGCGGGGAGGCTTCACTCTACAGGAGCGGATCGGTGTATCTGGGACACAGCGGAGCCGCTGGCGGTGCGGTGCCAAGCGTCGTCCTGGCACAGCAGGGATGCGGATTAGCCTGCTACGCGGGGTGCGGAATTAAGGACGCAGCATGCATCGCTAGCAACATTGTAAGCTGTGCAGGCTTGGGGGATCCTTGGCTGATCGCCGGGTGCCTCTTATTAAAGTGTGGTCTTGAGACAGTCAGCGACGTCATCTGCGCCATAAACTGCCCTGGCTGTAATTTTTGCGATACCTGCACTAACTGTCATTCGACTGAGATCGGTTGGTGTTTTTGCAATGGCCAGAATTGCGGCTGGAATTCGCCGTGTTGCGCGCCACCGCCGCCACCTCCACCACCTCCACCACCGCCGGACTGCACTACGACCGGCTGCCGGGCGGGGCTAGTGTGCTGCGATTGCGATGCTCCATTTTGCACCACCAAGGCGAACTGCACGAGGATCTGCAACCTCAAGCACTAGCCGGCTGGCGCAGGCCCTTTGGGGTGTGCGGATTCCGCGAGCTTGAGTATTCCGTCGACTCTGTCGGGGCAATTGTGCGCAGAGGCTCTCGGTGCGCGTCGATGTGACCGAGGAGTTTCCGTTCCTGGTCACCAAGCTGTCGCCGTACTATGATCGCCAGCCCTAGCAAAAAGAGGTGGGAAATGAATTTACCAGCATTTACTGCTGAGCTTTCGCTTAGTGTGGACACGGCAGGTGGATGTGGAGGGGACTACCTGAGGATTGGGCCGCCTGACGGTAGGGTCACCCCACAGCTTCGCGCACTATACCCAGGGCCTATCCTGGACTGCTCATCGGGTGACTGTATCTTGTATTACTGTTTTGAAGGTCCGGACGCCAGCTATTGCATTCCCATAGGATGAGCCAGCCGGGTTCCCAGGTGAGAACTGGCACGACTTGCCGCAGGGTCCGAAAAGACCAAGCGATCCCGGTCGTTTGAAGCATAGGAGACCACTATGAGCCTACCAGGATTTACTGCCGAAGCGTCAGCATACAGAACTGTCATCCACTACCAAGCAGGCGCGCTGTGGAGTGGCGGAACCGAACCCTTCGTAGGACCTTCGCAACTCGCACCCCTACCGCCGTTGCCGAACGGAGGCGGGTGGTGTCACCCGTTCTGCTCGCCGTGTATCGACGGCCAGAGGTGCTGCTTGCGGTACGATTGCACCATGTACTGCTATTCGTGTCGCCCGCCTTCCTGCCCAGCAGGACTTACGCAGTGCGGTGAGGTCGGTGGGATCCCGATCTGTAGAAATCTCGCCAGTGACCCGTTGAACTGCGGAGTTTGCGGCAGGGACTGCGGGGGAGAGCAATATGGCAACACCTGCCAGAATGGTACTTGCGTCTGCCAGCCACCGTTCGCAAACTGTGGTGGTGTCTGCCAGGATCTATCCGACGATCCAGCGAACTGCGGTTCCTGCGGATTCCAGTGTCCGCCATGGAACTTCTGCAGCAGCGGGCAGTGCTATCCAATAACTTGAATGACTGGGCCGGCTCGCGCAGGCGGGATTGCGCACCCTTGCGCCTTTTCCAACAGCACGTAGCCGAGACTTCGTGCTCTCCGAAGTCTGTGGTTTTCTCGCGGGTCGCCCCCATAAGCCGCAGAGTTTCTGGTACGCGAAACTTTGCGCTACCAGCTTTTGAC
>JBOGKI010000431.1:0-4472 GCA_050745605.1 Terriglobia bacterium
GATGAGTCCTGTGGCGTTGTTCGTTTTCTCCCGAGGGACAAAATAGAAGGCTAGGACATTGATGGGTACAAACAGGAAGGCCAAGCCGGCGCGCGAGACCATCCAGGTGTAGACCATCGTCCAGAAATCCGCACCGAGGTTCAGCCGGGACAACTGAAACATGCCGAGGGCGAGAATCAGCAGCCCGACGATCACCAGCCAGCGGGCCTGGTAGCGGCCCAGCATCCAGCCCACCAGGGGCATGGCGAACATGGTGACGACGGCGCCGGGCGAAAGCAAAAGACCGCTCAACTCCGCGGTGTAGCCCATCAGGGTTTGCACGAGAATGGGCAGCAGCGTGGTGGTGCCATAGAGCACCACGCCCAGCGCGAACATCATGAGCGTCGCCATGGAGAAATTCGAGTCCTTGAAGAGCCGCAGATCGATGATGGGTTCTTTCTGGAGCAGTTCCCAGACCACCGTCCCCACCAATCCGATGGCAGCGGCCGTCGCGCACGCGATGATGAAGTGCGATCCGAACCAGTCATCCCGCTGCCCCTTATCCAGCATGACCTGCAGGAAACCAAGACCGGTGGCGAGCAACCCGAGACCGATGAAATCAATCTTCAGCCCGTCTTTCAGCCCCTTGCGGCGCAGGTAGGGCGGATCATAAACCAGCAGTGTGGTCAACAGCACGGAGAGGACGCCCACCGGGATGTTGATGAAGAAAATCCAGCGCCAGGTGTAGTTGTCGGTGATCCAGCCGCCGAGCGTCGGGCCCACGATGGGCGCCACAACCACGCCCATGCCGTAGATGGCCATGGCCATGCCCTGCTTCTCGCGGTCGAAGCTTTCCACCAGAATGGCTTGAGAAATCGGCTGGAGGCCGCCGCCGCCCGCGCCCTGAATGACGCGGAACAACACCAGCAGCGGCAGGCTGGGGGCCAGGCCGCAGAGGAAGGAGCTGACCGTGAAAATGATGACGCAGGAAATGTAGAAACGCTTGCGGCCGAAGAGAGTGGAGAGCCATCCCGTGAGCGGCAGCACGACGGCATTCGAGACGAGATAGGAAGTGAGCACCCAGGTGCTTTGATCCACACTCGCGGAAAGGTTGCCGGCGATGTGCGGCAGGGACACGTTGGCAATGCTGGTGTCCAGCACTTCCATGAAGGTGGCCACCATCACGGTACCAGCGATGAGCCAGGGATTCCGCGGTCGCCATGAAGTGTCTGGGGTTTGTTCTAGTGAATCCAAAGAACGGGCGCCCTTCCTGTCCCTTTTATGGATGATCGTGGGCGTAATTTCGTTCCAAATCCAGGGCACTCAGGGAGCTTGTTTCGCGCAAGTTCAGTGAGCGAAGGGGATTTTGCTATTACTATATTACGTTCCATGTACGTCGGGGTACGGTTTCAGAAGGAGAGAGCAAAAATGCGCTTTCAGGTTACCCGAAGAAAGTTCATCAAGGCCACGTCGCTAGCTGGAATGGGGATTGTGGGCTCGCCGGCGCTTTATTTGCGAACAGTTCTTGCTGAGACAAAATTGCCTTCGAAGTTTCAGCCCAACTGGGACTCGCTTTCCCAATACCAGGTTCCGGACTGGTACCGCGACGCGAAATTCGGCATCTTCCTGCACTGGGGCGTCTATTCGGTTCCGGCGCATGAAAGCGAGTGGTACCCACGCGAGATGTATCTCCGCGAGAATTCCGTCTTTCAGTGGCACCAGAAGCATTGGGGTCCACAGTCAATGTTCGGCTACAAGGATTTCATCCCTATGTTCAAGGCGGAAAACTGGGTGCCGGGCCAGTGGGTGAAATTGTTCCGCAAAGCCGGCGCCAAATATGTTGTGCCGGTCGGCGAGCATCACGACGGTTTCCCCATGTACGATTGCATTTTCACCCGCTGGACGGCCGCTCGGATGGGTCCGCACCGGGACGTGGTGGGCGAACTGGGCCGCGAGCTTCGCGAGCAGGGGTTGAAGTTTGGCATGTCCTCGCATCGTGGCTTCAATTGGTCCTATTACACGTTTGAAAAAGATTTTGACGCTTCCAACCCCCGCTACTCAGGACTCTACGGCCAGTCGCATGCGCCTACGCCTAAGATCAACAACAAGCCCGGAGAGCTTCGTCAAACCTGTCCGCCGGATTTCTTGCAGGATTGGTACGCGCGAACCATCCAGATGGTGGATCAGTACCAGCCTGACCTAGTCTGGTTCGATTTCGGAATCGAAGCGCCGGAGTTTGAGTCTTATCGCAAGGAGTTCGCCGCTTATTTCTACAATCAAGCCGAGGAGGGGGGCCGCGGCGTGGTGCTGAATTACAAGCATGATGCTTATCCGCAAAAGGCCGCGGTGCTCGACATTGAGCGCGGCCTGTTGGATCAGATCCGGCCGAACGTCTGGCAAACGGATACCTCGGTGAGCTGGAAGTCCTGGGGCTATATCACGGACGATCAATTCAAAACACCGGGCGGCCTGATCCATGAGTTGATCGACATCACCAGCAAGAACGGCTGCCTGCTGCTGAACGTTGGCCCCAAGCCGGACGGCACGATTCCCGAGGAAGGTGAGAGAATCCTGCTGGGTATGGGCGCCTGGCTGGCGCTGAATGGCGAGGCCATCTACGGCACGCGCCCGTGGAAAGTGTATGGTGAGGGTCCCACCAAAATGCAGGGCGGTTACTTTGGGGAAAAAGAGGTTCAGTTCACCCCGGAGGATTTACGGTTCACGACGAAGAATGGCTACATTTACGCGATCGCGATGACGTGGCCCGGATCGACGCTCAGAATTGAATCGCTCAGCGCATCCTCGATCGCCGCGGCCGGCAGCGTGGCCGATGTCCGGCTGATCGGCGTGGATCAGAAGCTGAATTGGCAGCAGCAGGGCGATGGCTTGACGATTCACGTGCCAGACCATAGGCCCTGCGATTATGCGTACGTCTTTAAAGTTACGATGAAGGCCTAGCGTGGGTAGCTAGGGGGAGCGGTCTTAGGGTCCCCGGCTCGTCTTCGAGATGAAATTGATGCGGTCTTTTCCCCGTTGCGAGATAATTTCTTCTCGGTATGACCACAGACGTACCAGCGCCGGGAAACGCGCCTTACCAGAACCGCCGCCCTTGGCTGATAGGGTTCGGCGCGGCGGAGATACTGATCGCGGGCCTGCTCTTGCTGGTTTCTGCCACGCAGTTATGGCCCGGGATTTTCCCTTGGCGGCTTCCCATTCCTTCGGCGTCCGACAAAATATTCGCCTTCATCTTTTATGGCGGTCTGGGAATATGGTTCTTCGTTATCGGGATCGGATCGATCAAGTGCAGGAACTGGGCCCGGATCGCCATGCTGGTGGTGAGCGGAGTCTGGCTGGCCGCCGGCGCCGTCTCCAGCCTGTTCATCGCTTTTCTTATCCCCAAAACCATGCAATCTCAGGATGGAATACGCGTGATCTATATCACTAGAGCGTATGAAGTGACGATGGGCGGTGTGGGTTTTTTCCTGGTCGTGCTGCCGGTGGTGTCTCTGGTCTTTTACTCCCGGAGGAGCGTGAAGGCCACATGCCTGGCGCGGGAGCGGAACTCGATGCCGTGATCGAATGGGTGGAACGGCCGGTACCCGGTAACTCGCAAGCGACTCAGAGGTAATCCTTGAACCATCGCACCGAGTGACCGATGACCGCGGTTTCCCAGGCAATGGAGGTAAACACGTGGTCCGCGCCGGAAATGATGATCTTCTCCCGAAACTTCGCGCCGGAATTATTAAAGAGATTCTCCGCGTGGTGGACCGGCAGGTATTCGTCCTTTTCGGGGTGAATGATGAGCGTGGGCCGCTTGAAGCCATGGACACCTGCGAGTGGATCAACTTGAGGGAGGCCGCCCAGAAAATTTGCGGGGATACGGTGAGCACCGTAGGCGCGGTCGCCACCGCCCTTCGGAATCAGCGGGGCTTTCAGGGCCGCCAGGCGTTGAAGCTCCATGGGGTGCGCAATCGTGGACCAAAGCACTAGGGCTCGCGCTTTTAGGCGCGGCGCCAGAGTGGCGGCAACAGCGCCGCCCAATGAAAGGCCCAGGAGCCCGACCCTTTTCCCATCCACTTCGCGGCGCTGCCGGAAATATTGAACCGCACAGCGCGCGTCTTCGATCTCCCCAATCAGCGTAGCCTCCTGAAACTCGCCCGCCGACTCACCGGAGCCGAAGAAGTCGAAGCGCAAACATGCAATGCCCACTTGGGCCAATGCTCGCGCGCACTTCACGAACATCCAATGGGATTCCATGCGGTCCGCGGTGAAGCCGTGGAAGAAGACCACGCCCCGAAAAGGCCCGCGGCCCGCGGGAGCGTGGATCATGCCACGCAGCCATTTCCGATCTGCGTTTTTGAACCGAACTTGAGATTCCATGGGATTGAGGCAGACTAAGTCCTGCTGTTCGTAATTACGGTGACGTATTTTCGAACCCATCATGCGGCCCGAGAGGGTTGCTTGGCGTCGAGTTTGGCCATTAGCGCGGCGAG
>JBOGKI010000432.1:0-4462 GCA_050745605.1 Terriglobia bacterium
GCGAGGGCGAGGTCCACAACCGGGATTCAGCCGCCGCGCTTCGAGTTCTTCTTGCGCTCCCAGCCCGCCTGGCGTCCCTCGACGCGATACTTCGGCGTGCGGACAAACTCCGATTGCACGCCGCGCAGCGCTTCGATCACGACCTTGGCGTTGGTGACCGAAAGCCCGATACCCGTCGCCATAAGGAAGGGAATGTATCGGACTTTGCTCCACCAGGTGCGCGGATACAATTCGCGCTGCGCCACCATGTAAAACGTCGAGACCGAGCACGTGGCGGCGAGAAACAATGGCAGGTCAATGTACAGCATCTGGAACCAGCCTTGATAAAAGCGCACGATCATCGCCGGCAGCAGGATCAGCGAAAACGCCACCATAAGCGGATACGCCAGGTTAGCGGTGAGATGGAAAGTCGCCTCGACCTTGATCTTGAGCGGCTGCGAGCTGCGCCATACCATCGGCAACAGCTTCTTCGCCGTCTGCATCAGGCCTTTCGCCCAGCGCGCCTGCTGCGACCGGAAGGCGTTCATCTCTACCGGCAGTTCCGACGGGCACTCAATCGAAGGGTCGTAAATAAATTTCCAGCCCTTGAGCTGCGCGCGATAGCTGAGGTCGGTATCTTCGGTGAGCGTATCGTGCTCCCAGCCGCCGGCATCTTCAATCGCCGACCGCCGCCACATGCCGGCCGTTCCGTTGAAGTTGAAGAAGCGGCCGGAGCTATACCGGCCGCCATGCTCGATCACAAAATGGCCGTCGAGCATGATGGCCTGAACTTCGGTGAGGTTGGAGTAATGCCGGTTGATCCAGGTCCAGCGGCCTTGGACCACTCCCACCCGCGGGTCGGCGAAATAGGGAACCATCTGGCGAAGGACGGAAGGCGGCGGAACGAAATCCGCGTCAAAGATCGCCACCAGATCACCGGAAGCCGTCTTCAATCCCTCGGCCAAAGCGCCGGCCTTGAAGCCTTCCCGATGGTCGCGGTGGTGATAAGTGATCGGAAATCCCTGGCGCGCGTAATCCGACACCAGTTGGGAGCAGACGAACCGCGTCTCGTCGGTCGAATCGTCAAGGACCTGAATCTCGAAAAGCTCCCGAGGATAGTCGATGGCAGTGATGCATTCGAGCAGCCGCTCTATGACGTAACGCTCATTGAAGATCGGGAGCTGAACGGTGACGCGCGGCAGCGGCGGATTGCCCTGCGGCGGCTTTGGCGCCCGATGACGATTCTTCAGAAACACATAAGTCAGGTAATAGCGGTGAACGCCGTAAATGGAAAGAATCACCAGACTGCCGAAGTAAGGAATGAGGATCGAAACGTCAAACAAGTTGGGCTGGTAGAGGCCGGCGAAGGGGCTCCTGTGAAAAAGCAGACCGACGTAATGCAGGAAAGGGTTCGGCGCCGCCAGGGCGCTCAAAACAAAGTGATGCATTATTTCAGCTTCTCCGCAGAACGAAACTCAATGCCTTCCTTGCCACGGTTGAAGTTTCGGTGTTTCTCTGCAAGACTCATTGCTCTCCGCGCTGCACTCACGCCGGGCGGGAGCCATTTTCGAGCGCGCGCCGCGCGGTGCAAGAGCTTGTCAAATTGAAATATGTCCAAACACCTTCCGAGCTGGATTCCAATCGTGGCGATTCTCGCTTTGGGCACGCTGATGATCGCCATCTTTAGTGCTTGGCGCTATTGGGATCGCGACAATTTGTTGGTCACGTACATGCCCGAGTTCATCGCGTCTGTGCTGCTGGCCGGCGTTCTCTATCTGGTTGCGGTCTACATCGTGGAAAACCTCCATCCAGGCCCTGTGGCGCTTGGCGCCATTCTGGGCGGAGCCGTGGTTTTCCGGGTCATGCTTTTGCCGCTGAGCCCGTCAATCTCCCAGGACGTTTACCGCTATCAGTGGGAAGGGCGCGTGGAGCGCCAATGGATCAATCCCTATACGGTCTATCCCGCGGACCCCAAGCTCGGCAGGTTGCAGGACGCCTCGCACCCGATCACCACCGGCCGTTTCACGCCCACCGCCTACCCGCCGCTCAGCGAGGTCCTGTTTGCCAGCGTTCGTTCAATCCACGGCTACAAGCGCCTCTTTACGGCCTTTGATCTGGCGTCGATCGCCGTGATCTTGCTGATCCTGGGCCGCCTGGGGCAGCCCTTGTGCAGGGTCTTGATTTATGCCTGGAATCCCGCAGTGATTGTAGCTTTTGCCCTGTCCGGGCATCACGACTCCCTGGCCGTGTTTGCACTACTCCTTGCTAACTACCTCATTATAAAACAGAAGCCCTTGCTTTCCAACATCTTTCTTGGCCTGTCCTTCCTCTCCAAATTCTTCGCGGCAATCCTGGTTCCAGTGTTCTTGAAACGAACCCGATGGGCCTATGCGTGGCTGCTTGGCGGTGTGGCGGTGATTGCCTATCTGCCCTTCGCACGAGCGGGCTGGGGACTATTCGGAGGAGTTTCCGACTATGCTCGAGGCTGGGAAGGGAACGACAGTCTTTTCCGCTTGCTCCACTTTGTGATCCCTACTAAGAACCTGGCCGAGGCCGTCGCAGGCCTTCTGCTGCTGGCGCTGGCGGGATATGCCACGCGCAGGAATATGCCGCCCCTGCGGGCTTCTTTGCTGCTGATTTCGGCCATGCTGTTGTTTTCGCCGAACGCTTTCCCGTGGTATTTCACGTGGTCCATTCCCTTTCTCTGCTTTGAGACTTACGCTCCGTGGCTGCTGATGAGCGTGAGCTGCGCGCTGGGCTACTCGCCGGTGGTGGCCTACGCCGCCGGCCAGCCCTATCGCGATTCGCCGGCGATTCTGCTGCTCGAATACGCGCCGGTGATCCTATGGATCGCCTGGGATCTGGCGCGGCGATGGAGAAACGGTCTTCTCAGTGCGCGACCGACATCGACCGCGCCGATCCTCGACGGTTAACGCTCTTGAATGCGGCGCGATTTCGTAGTGTATAATAGCGTCCTAACCAATCCTAATTTAGAGGGTGCATCTTGGCGGACGCTCCAGGTGAGATCACCTTACTCCTCGCGCAGCTTCGCGAAGGTCACCGTCAAGCTGAGTCGAAGTTGATGCCACTCGTCTATAAGGAACTGCGCCGCCTGGCCCGGCGCTACATGCGTGCTGAGCGGCCTGATCACACGTTGCAGCCCACCGCGTTGGTGCATGAAGCCTACCTAAGCCTGGTGGGTCAGCGCGACAAGAACTGGCAGAACCGCGCTCATTTTTTTGCCATGGCGGCCCAGCAGATGCGGCACATCCTCGTGGATCACGCCCGCGCCCACCTGGCGGAGAAGCGTGGTGGCGATCAAGCCAAGTTGGAGTTGGATGAAGCCTTGGCGCACTCCCCGCAACAGAAAATGGAAGTGCTGGCGCTGGACGAGGCTCTCGATCGCTTGGCCCAGCGCGATCCGCGCCAGGCCCAAACCGTCGAACTTCGATTCTTCGGCGGTCTCAGCGAAGCGGAAGTGGCGGAGGTGCAAGGCGTCTCCACGCGGACCGTGAAGCGGGACTGGACCGTGGCGCGGGCGTGGCTCTACAAAGAGATCAGCAAGGACGCCCAGATCGAACGGCGGGCGCAAGGCTAAGAGGGAAGCGCCGGCCACCAAGAGCGGGAGCATCGAGTGGACAATCACCGGTTATTGTGTAGAGATCACAGCGGTGTTTTTCTGCTAAAGTGGGCGTTTTCCTGAGCCGAGTTCTGGTCCTGCAGAAAGCTAATCAAAATCGGACTCGATCTGAGGGGCAGGGGGTGGCTGTTGTTTCATCTGAGCGCCTCGACTCCCGCCGGAGCTGATTAAATGGCAACGGCCCGTTGGGAGCGCGTCAAGGAAGTGTTCGAAGCGGCGGTGGACCTCGCCGAACCGGAGCGCTCCGCTTATCTCGCCGAGACCTGCCAGGGCGACGAATCTCTGCGGATGGAAATTGACGAATTGCTCGCCGGGCACGAGAAGGCCGGTAGCTTCCTCAACCCTCCAAATTTCTTTCAGGAAGGCGATTCCACCGTACCCGAAGACAAGAAGGTGCTGGCCTCCCCTATCCTACCTTTGACTTTCTCTGCCGACCAGATCGTCTCAAGGCGCTTCAAGGTGGTGCGTTTCATCGGCCGCGGCGGCATGGGCGAGGTCTACGAAGCCAGAGACCTGGACCTGGGCGTGCGCGTGGCCCTGAAGACCGTTCGTCCTGAGATCGCGTCCGACCCGCGCACTCTGCTGCGCTTCAAGCACGAGATTCAACTGGCGCGACGGGTCGCTCATCCCAACGTCTGTCGCATGCATGACCTGGAACGCCACCAGCCGCTGGAGGGCGAAGAGAAGGCCGAGATTGTTTTTCTCACCATGGAACTCCTCGAAGGCGAGACCTTGGCGGACCGGCTTCACCGGCAAGGAAGAATGAGCTGCAACGAAGCGTTACCCTTGGTCCGTCAAATGGTCGATGGCTTGGAGTCCGCCCATCAGGCTCGTGTCGTGCAC
>JBOGKI010000433.1:0-4443 GCA_050745605.1 Terriglobia bacterium
GCGCCGCTACAGCGCGGCCGCGATCATTCTTCAGGACTCAAGCAGGCTGTACCGGATGCGGTCCAGTTGACCGCGCACGGAACCGTCGTAGACGGTGCTTTCGACCTGGGCCACCACTCCGCCGATCAAACCCGGATCGAGTTTGAATTCGCACGCCACCTTCTTCCCGGTAAGGCCCTCAAACCGCTCCCGCAGGGCTTGGCGCTCCGCCTCGGTGAGCTCGACCGCGGAGCGTACCTGGACCCGCACCAAACCCTCGCGGGCATCCACGATCTTGCGGAAGGCGGCCACCGCTTGCTGCAGAAGGCTCATCCGGTAATTCCTCTCCAGCACGCGAAGGAAATCCGAAGTGGTCTTCGAAGTTCCTAAGCGGGCGAGCACCGCATCCAGCACGCGAAGCTTATCCGGCAGGGGCAACGCCGGCGTCTCCAGCACTTCGCGCAGATCGGTGCTTTCGTTATACGCTGCGCCGAAGTCCTTCAACTCGGCCAGAGCGGCGCTGGAATCACCCGGTGATTCCAGCACTTCACTCAACGCGCGAGCATACCGGTTGGCAATCGCCATCGACATAAAGTAAATCCCAACCCTCTTGAAGACAGTGGCAAGTGACAAGGCGAAGCCTTCAGCAATCAGCACTGAGCGATCAACGGGCATCGCAGGCAATGAGAGTAACAGGGCTTCTGAGGCTTTTGCTGAAAGCTGAATGCTGACAACTTCTTCTGCGTGTCACTTGTCCCTCGTCACTTGCCACTGCCTCTTGCCATTCAGCCCTTCAAAAAACCTTTGAACCAGCTTCCCTTGATTCTCCCGGTCCAGCCGGCCACGCACCATCTGCTCGGCAATTTCCGCCGCCTGGTTTGCCGCAAAAGCCTTCAACTCGATCTTGGCGGCCCGGGTTGCCGCGTCAATCTGCGCCCGTGCGGATTCGGACACCCTTTCCGCTTCAGATAGGGTTTGCCGGCCCATCCGCTCCGCTTCGGCTTCCATCTCCCGGGCGGCGTCAGCCTTCAAGGCAGCAACTTCGTCATTCAACCGCTCAAGCTTCTGCTCAATCGATTTCAGCTTGGCCACCGATTCTTCCCACGCTTTCCGGCCCTCTTCAAGACCCTTCAGGATCGTCGCAGAACGATTGCTGAAATAGGACGCCACCGGCTTGCGAAGAAAGTAGACCAGGACGGCCACGAGGATCACGAAGTTCAGCCATTCGAAAAAGATCGTGCTTCCACTATGTTTGGGCTCCCCTTCATCTTGCGGCGGGGAGAAAACCCTCAGACGGGACACGCTCGCCATGGCGTCAAGGCTCGAACGGCCGACGGAGACCATTGCGGCAGGCGCGGGCCGGACTTGGAATAGGAACACGCCCGCCGCAAACAAACTGAGCGCCGCGAACTGGAACCATCGCCCCATCAGGCCGCCGGACCTCCTCGAAGGCCCTTCTCATCCCCACCGCCCATAACCACTTCAGTAATCTCTTGCGCCAGTGATTGGCAAGCCGCCCGCAATTCTATCTGAACTCGGCTGGTTTCCGTGGCAATTGAGCCCTCGGCTTCCTTGATCAGTTCCTCCGCGCGTTCGCGGGCGCCTTGCAGGGACTTTTCCCTTTCCTCCAGTGCCCGGCGCCGCGCCTGGTCCCTTTGCTGGTAAATCCCTTGCCGGGCGGCCAGCAGCGCCGCTTCGTACTCCCGTCCCTTGGCAGCCGCCGCCGCAGTTTGCTCCCGAGCCTTCGCCAACGCGCCCGTTGAGGCTTCTTCGCGCTCTGCCAGAATCCCTCTCAGCGGCCTGAAGAAGATTCGATCCAGAATGATGAGCAGTACTAAGACGAAGATGACAGTGGGGATAGCTTGGACAAAGAGCCGTCCAAGCTGATTCACGGTTTCATTCATGAGGAGATTTACAATCCACTGATAGGGATGACGCTGACTTCAGAAAAATAAAAATCTATCATGGACGCTATAAATACGTCAAGGCGGGGTGATGGCGGGGATACTGGATCGGTTTGCGCTGGCTCATTCATCGCGCGCCCCTTGCCTCAACGCTTGCCATCGCCATCCCTTGCGTTGATAAAGCCTTCCGGTTCTGTTACCATTGAGTAAACCCCTCGTGACGCCCTTCTCATTCGGGGCTGGTTCCTGACGGCTTGCCCGGCGACCGTTTCCTACAGCGCCGGTCGGCGCCCGCATGGATGCAGCCGGGGAGCGACGGCGTTATAGAAAAACCAAGGATGCCGGTATCCGCCTGAGTCGGGGCCAGTGCCACTCGCCATCAGAATTCGCAGGGGTACGGCTTGCCGTACCCGGCTCGCAAGCCGCAGCGCAGACGTCTCGCCTGCATCCCCAGTCAGACCCGGAAACTCCGAATGGGGCAATTTGAGGGAACGAAGCTTGAATGTGCTTTATTATCAACAAGACGATCAGCCGGGTGGCGCGGAGTTCGCAAGCCGCAGCGCAGGCGTCTCGTCCACATCCCCAGTCAGACCCGGAAACTCCGAATGGGGCAATTTGAGGGAACGAAGCTTGAATGTCGTTTAGAATCAATACAGAAGCTCGCTGGAAGGGCTACGCGGACTGGAGTCATCGAAGGTCAGAAGGTGATGTGGCCGTGGCGAGTGTTTTCTGACCGCGCCCTTGTTTCACCGTCGGGTATCTTCATGGGACCGGATGAGCGCCTGGTCAATGGGCAGGCACGGATAGCGGGTCACGGGGTATCTGATTTCCCCTCGACGGCTCCCGCAGTTGACGCTAAGCTGAAAAGGGCATCCAACACGGAGATCGGCCGGCACAAACACATGACCGACATTATTCACAGATTGAAGCAGCAAGCCCGGGAAAATCCGCAGCGCATAGTACTCTTCGAAGGTGAAGAAGCGCGCACCCTACAGGCGGCGGAAGTGCTTGAGAAGGAGCGACTTGTCCGTTCGGTACTGCTCGGGGGTGAGGATAAGATTCGCGGCGAGCTGGGCGAGCTTGGCATTATTCTCTCCAAGCCGCAAATCATAGACCCGGCGTCGAGCGGCAAGCTGCGGGCCTATTCGCGCATTCTCTACGAGCGGCGCCGGGCGCGCGGCATGACGGAAAGCGAGGCCTTGGAAAACGCCACGGTTCCCCGCATCTTTGCCGGATTGATGCTTGCAGCCGGTGATGCGGATGGTTCCGTGGGCGGGGCGCTCATGCCCACGGCAGACGTGGTTCGCGCCGCTCTGTGGACCATCGGCATGGCGCCAGGCTTCACACTGGTCTCAAGCTTTTTCCTCATCATCTCACCCGTGATCACGCTCGGCGCTGGCGGAGCCTGCCTCTTCGCCGATTGTGCCGTGGCGCCGAACCCCACTCCGCCTCAGCTCGCGGAAATCGCCTTGGCCGCCGCACAGAACGCGCGGGCCATTCTCGGCGTTGAGCCTCGCGTCGCCATGCTTTCCTTTTCAACCAAAGGCAGCGCCGACCATCGCCTGGTGGAAGCAGTGAAACAGGCCACTGAGACCGCCCAAGCTCGCAACCCACACCTTATTCTGGATGGGGAGTTACAGCTCGATGCTGCGGTGGTGCCGGAAATCGCGGCGCACAAGGCGCCGGGTTCTGCCGTGGAAGGCCAGGCCAATGTCTTCATCTTTCCGGATTTGAACTCGGGCAATATTGCTTACAAACTGGCGGAGCGGTTTGGCGGCTGTAAGGCCATCGGGCCGATTCTGCAAGGTCTGGCCAAGCCTGCGAATGACCTGTCGCGCGGCTGTAGCGCCGAAGATATTGTGAATGTCGCGGTGCTGACGGCGGTTCAGGCAATGCGCTGATGAGATTGGAGGAGTTGCCTGCCGGTTGAGCACCAGTGTTCCGCAATGGGCGCTCAGGCACTATGAGAAGAGCGCACGGCGGGTAGGCATCAGCCGCTCCTCTGTGCCGCTCGGATCGATAGCATGGAGGTCTCCGACAGGGAGATATCATTGCATTCCCGGCTGCCTGCTGAAAGAGTGCGGGGAACTTAGCGCGGAGCAACTTGAGGGTGCGGTGAGCAAGCCCGGGGCAGTAAGCAGATACTTCGGCTGTTGCCGTCCCGTATTTTGCGAAGAGGTGCATCCCGAGGAATCGTGATGTTTAGAGCCACAGGCAAGATCATCCTGGCTTTCTTTCTCGCCTACGCCTGGCTCTGGATTGGTTTTCTGAAAGACAAACTCGGATGGAACATCAGCAACCGGGTGCAACTCTGGCTGCTGATTGCTTTGAGCGTTGCGTTTCTCTTCCAACAACTCTGGCTGGTGTTGCCGAGCCCGGCGTCCCGCGCCGACGCGCGAGAGAGAACCCCTGTGATTGAAGGGTTGTTGGTACGGCTTTTGAATGACTACCGCCAGTTATATTCGCCGAAGGGCTGGAAAGGTAAACCGGTCGTGCGCGTCAACCTCATGCTGCCCACGCGACGGTTTTTATGGTTTAAGGCACTCTACATATGGTACAC
>JBOGKI010000434.1:0-4440 GCA_050745605.1 Terriglobia bacterium
GCGTGAAATCGAGGGCGTAGAAAAGGAGCACCACCGTCTTGCCCTTGTGATCCGAGAGTTGAAACTCGCCTTGCTGATCGCCGATCGCCGCTTTCAGCTTGAAATCCGGCGCTTTGTCTCCTGCTTTTAATGCCATGATAAAACCTCCGTTTTTTAAGTCACGTATCACGAATCGAACGGTCAGCGGCCCGCGCAGAGCTTCATCCTTAGAAACTCCGCGGGCTGTCATGCGCAATTCACCCGAGCGCCGCAGCCTGGAAAAAGTCAGCCCGGCGCCACCCGCGTACCTCCCAATTTTAGACGGCCGGGCACAAAGCCGTAAAGCACGGGCGTTCCTCTGCACGCTCATTGCGCTGCGCGCTCCACCAGCACCTTCACGCCGTAAGGCTGCAGGTCCACGGAAGAGGGTTCCATCGCATCCGTCAGCGCATTTTGCAGAGAACGGCCCAGATGAACGCTCCTGGTTTGATTCGTGTAATTCAGCAGGAACATGATCCGCGCGCCGGGTTTCACTCGTTCCTGGAATTCCACGCCCACCGGCAACTGCGGGCCTGGCTTGACCCCGGCTTCTTTCAATACTCTGTTCGCAAGCTGGTTGTAGAACTGTTTCGAGCCGGATTCCGTGCCCACATAGTAGACGTGTCCGCCGCCAAAATGGTTCTCCGTCACTGCCGCTTTGCCCGCATAGAAATCGTCGGCGTAGGTGGCAAGCGTCCGCGCGGTGGTGGGAGTCAGCACGTCAAACCAGACATGGGCAGGGAATCGGCCGCCGTCCGATTCGATCAGCTCCTGTTTCTGATTCGTCTGCGGATCGAATTCGTGAATAGCGATCCCGGCCAGTTTGGCGAAAGGTCCGGGAAGCGTTTGGCGCGTGACCTCGTTGTGCTCGTCCTTAACGCCCGAGCGGAAGCTCAGGACCAGCGTGCCACCGCCTTCGACAAAACGAGTGAGTTTCGCGGCTAATTCCGGCGTGACCACGAAGAGGGAAGGCGCGGCGATCACTTTGTACTTTGCGAAGTCCGCCGGGGGAAACAGCACGTCGGCGCCGATGCCGGCTCGCCGGAAGGCGTCGTAGTAATCGTGCAATTCGCGGTTGTAGTCAAAGTCCTTCACCAGCGGCTGAATGTGAAATGCCCAGCGCGAGTCAGGAGATACCAGAACGGCCACGTTGCCATCCGCCGTCGATCCGTCGAGCAGCGGCGCAAGCTTCTGAACTTCACGTCCCATCTGCGCCACCATGCGGTAGCGCGCGTTGGGATAGCTGTCCTGGTCCAGCACGCCTTGCCAGTATTGCTCGGTGCCATAAGGCGAAGTCCGCCAGCGGAAGAAAGAAATGCCGTCCGCGCCGTGCGCGATGGCCTGATAAGCCCAGACGCGATAGAGCGCCGCCGGAGCCTGCTTGCCCCAGAACGTGTTCCACCCCGGCAACCCGCCTTGCTCTTCCATCACCATGAAGTTCTGGCCGTGCTTCCCTCCGCGCATCAGGTCATGGGCAATGGCGGCGCCGAAGTAATCCGAAAAATCGGGATCGAACAGGGGGTAATTATCCCAGGCCACGAAATCGAGCGAGGTGTCCAGCTCCGAATAATCGATGCCATCAAACATGCCCATTTCGTTGTGCGTGATGGGCTTGTTAGGGGCGATGCGGCGGAGAATTGCAACCTGCATCGCCAGATAGTCATGCGTCGTATCGCTGAAGAACCGGTCGTAATCAAGCGCCAGGCCGGGATTGTGGACATCGCCGAGCGTGTTCCACGGCAGTGGGATTTGGCTCCACGCCGTGTAGGTGTGGCTCCAGAAAATCGCGCCCCAGGCGCGGTTCACCGCATCCAGCGTTTCGTATTTTTTCCGGCACCAGTCCTGAAAAGCGCGCTGGCAATAGGGGTCATAGCATTCGGGGCCGCCGAGCTCGTTATCAATCTGCCAGCCAAGAACGGCGGGATTGTTCTTGTAGTGCTCGGCCAGCGCAGTGACGATGGCCCGCGTCGCCGCCCGATAATGGGGATTATTGAGACACCGGTTGTCGCGCGAGCCGAAACGGTAGCGAACACCGTTCCGATCCATTGCGGCAATGTCCGGATACTTGGCCATCAGCCAGGCCGGAGGCGCAGCCGTGGGCGTACCAAGCACCGCTTTGATGCCGTGGGCGCTGAGAACCTTCAGCGCATGGTCGAGCCAGATGAAATCAAAATGACCCTCTTCCGGCTCCATTTTGGTCCAGGCAAACTCCCCCATCCGCACAAAGTTGATGCCTGCGGTCTGCATCATCTCAGCGTCCTTCTGCAGGGTACTTTCATCCCACGATTCGGGGTAATAGTCCACGCCGTAGACGAACTTCCCGCCGTTCCAGGTGATGATGTCAAATGGCCTCTGCGGTGGCGGAGAAGGCTCTGCCCCGAGCTCGCCCGTCGGCGCCCAGGCCGAGGATAGGAGCAGGCAGAAGGCAGAAAGCACAAGGCCGCGAGCCCAGAGCGAACCCCGGCAGGCGAATGGCAGGAGCCGACGGTTTTGTCGCCTCAACTTGGCCATGTCACGGTTCCTCGAAAAGCACGGTCCTTTGTTTTCATATACATTCAAGCTTCGTTCCTTCAAATTAGGGCTTAAGTTCCTGGAAATTCCGCCTTCCAGCGGCCCCAAACTCCAGAGGATCTTAGCGCCAACCTGCGCGAGGACGGAATGTTATAGAAGCTAAATCAGTTAGCTCTATTCAGGCGACACCTTATCAATCCATAAAAAATAAAGTTCCTTTGTTTTCATATACATTCAAGCTTCGTTCCCTCTATTTACCTTGTTCTGGGCTCAGACCGTGCCGTGGCATCGCCGCGAGGGGAAGTGCCGGTGCCTCGGCCAATGGCTAAGTGATCCAAACTGCGAAATGTCCGCAACTGAACACAACGCCGCACTGCAGAAACTCGATAAAATCAATGTGCGCTTTTGCATGTCGGACAGCCTGATGCCAACGACTCCAAACCGCGAGGGGCAAAAATTGCGAGGGGACTGCAATAAATAGCTTAGCGACCGGGATCACGGTTGTCAAACGAATCAACGAACAGCGGCAGGTCATGGATACGAATGGGGCTAAAGGTCTTCCGATGTTCGGAGCAAGGTCCGTGAATGCGCAGACGTTCCAGATGATCCGGCGTGGCATAGCCCTTGTTACTGGCGAGGTTATATTGCGGATAACGCCGGCCAAGTTTGACCATCCAGGCATCTCTTGCCACTTTTGCCAGGATCGATGCTGCGGCAATGGAAGCGCTTCTGGCATCACCGTGGATAAGAGGAGTGTGAGGAATGGGAAACCTGCGTCCACCGGGTGTGTGAAGTGGCATGGCGTCAGTCAAGACAAAATCCGGGCAGGGACGGAGGGCACGCAAAGCCTGAAGCATGGCATGGCGAGAGGCCTGGTAGACGTTACGCACCTCAATCTGCCGGGCGCTGATGGCGACGACATGGTAGATCAGCGCCTTCGAGCGAATTTCCAGGTCGAGGCGGGTACGGGTGTCGGGCGAGAGCTTCTTGGAGTCGTCGAGACCCTCGATGGGTTTATCCGGGTCCAGGATAACTGCCGCCGCAAAGAGCGGGCCGATCAGGGATCCGCGGCCGGCCTCGTCGCAGCCGGCCACGAAACGGTAACCTCGACTCCTCAGGTGGAATTCGAGGCGCCAAGTGCATCGGAGTTCCTGGACGGTTCGTACCCGAGGCATCTTAAGGGCAGTGACCAGTGACGAGTGGCCAGTGACAAGAAAAAAGCAATCTTAAGGGCAGTGACCAGTGACGAGTGGCCAGTGACAAGAAAAAAGCAGCCTTCAGGGCAGTGACCAGTGACAAGTGGCGAGTGACAAGATGAAGCCTTCGGCAATCAACACTCAGCGGACATCGTACAGAGCGAGCAGCAGGGCCTCCGGGGCCTTTGCTGAAGGCTGAACGCTGACAGCTTCTTCTGGCTGTTTCTTGTCACTTGCCACTGGTCACCGCTTTTACCCTTCATGCTCGCTGCGCGCTTCCTTGATGCGAGCGGCCTTGCCGCGCAGACTGCGCAGATAATAGAGCTTGGCGCGGCGCACCCGGCCGGAGCGCACCGCCTCAATTTTTTCAATGATGGACGAGTGAAAAGGGAAAATCCTCTCCACGCCCTGGCCGAAAGAAATCTTGCGCACGGTAAATGTAGCGTTGCTTCCGCCGCGGCGGATGCGGATCACGGTGCCTTCAAAAGCCTGGATTCTTTCTTTGTCACCCTCGCGGATTCGCACGTGCACACGCACCGTATCGCCCGCGCGGAACGGGGGGATATCCTTCTTCATCTGGCTTGCTTCGAACTTTTCGATGATGTTCATGGATTGTTTCTCCTGTGCTTCAATCTGCGCGCCGGAAGCGGCGGCTCGCCAGGTAGTCCCTGTTTACATTCTATTGAGTATCACCAATTACCGTGACAGGTTGCTC
>JBOGKI010000435.1:0-4437 GCA_050745605.1 Terriglobia bacterium
CACCAACCGGCCCACCGGATTGCGGTCAAAAAAGCTCATCTCCAGCCGCTGCAGATGGGCGAAAACCTGGTTACGCAGGTCATACATCACGTACTGGCCCACCAGTTGCATCATGTAGGACTGGCCAAACTCCAGCAGGAAGGCCGCAATCACGCAGGGCAGAAAAAGCTCGAAAGCGATCTGCATGATGCCAGTGCGCGGATCGTTGCTCAGGAAATGAAGAAGAAATGCAGGAGCGTGGCCGTGGTTAGTCGGGTCCAGATAGCGATCCACCTCCAACTTCAACAAGTAAGGTGGAATGGCCTGCAGAATACCGTAGAAGAAGATCGCGACCAGCGCCACGCCCACCACCGCGCGGTAGGGGCCGAGATAGGTCAGCAGCCGCCGCATCAACCGCGAGTCGTACGCCTTGCCTAAAATTTCCTCTTCGTGCTGAATATCCGCCATGTGCTCCGAATCCAGTGTGACTTAACACATTGCTGAAAAATTTCCCCGCCGCACCATCCCAGGACGCTGTGAAGGAATGCGGGTCTGTCATGCTGAGCGAAGCATCTCAAAAAGCCCGCAGTGGTCCGCCTCCAGCTTGAAGTGCCACCTCTTGCTGATGGCCGAGGGCTGACGGCTCTTACGCCTCTTTCTCCAGCGCTTCTTCGATCAGTTGCCGGTTGTAAAGCTCCGTGTAAAAGCCGTTCTGGTTCAAAAGCTTTTCGTGGGTTCCCCGTTCCACAATCTCGCCGTCGTGCAGCACTACGATTTCATCCGCATGGCGAATGGTGGAGACGCGGTGCGAGATCATCAGCGTGGTGCGCCCGGCCATGACCTGCGTGAGGCGGGTCAGAATCTTTTCCTCCGTGCCGGTATCGACGCTGGAAAGCGCATCATCCAGGATCAGGATGCGCGGGTTGCGGATGACGGCGCGGGCGATGGCCGTGCGCTGCTTCTGGCCGCCGGAAAGCGTGATGCCCCGTTCACCCACCATAGTCTCAAAGGCTTTTGGGAAGCTGCGAATTTCCGGCAGAACATTGGAAATCTCCGTGGCGCGGTCTATTTCGTCATCCACCGCCGCGGGGGACCCAAACTTGACGTTTTCGCGGATGGTTTCGCTAAACAAGAAGCTTTCCTGCGGGACAAAGCCGATGTTTCCGCGCAAGGTGGCCAGAGGAATCTGCCGGATCGGCCAACCATCAATCAACAGGCTGCCTTCTGGCGCGTCGTAAAGCCGGGGCACCAGACTGACCAAGGTCGATTTTCCAGAGCCGGTGGCGCCGACAATGGCGACGGTCTTCCCGGCTGGAATCTGCAGGTTGATTTTCTTGAGCACTGGCACGCCGTTATAGGAAAAACGGAGGTTGCGGAATTCAATCGCGCCCCGCAAGCTGGCGGGGGCGTTCGCCGCAACGTCGCGGTCATCAATGTCGGGCTGCGAGGTAAAGATAGACCAGAGACGCCCGAGAGAAGCCAAGCCGCGCTGCACAATGTTGGTGACCCAGCCGAGCGCGATGATGGGCCAGATCAAATACAGCAGGTAAACGTTGAACGCGGTAAAGGTGCCGAGCGAAATCTGCCCCTTCAACACATGCTCGCCGCCCACCAGCAGGATCAGCAGGAAAGATGCCGAGAATAACAACGCCATCGACGGCCACAGGAAACTGGTGATCCAGATCAGGCTCTTGTTCTTCTCCACGAACTCCTGATTCATGCCCCGGAAGGTTTCAATCTCCGCCGGCTCCTGGCAGAAGGAGCGGATCACGCGCACGCCGGCCAGGTTTTCCCGCACCCGCTCCGTCAACTCGGAATACATGGCCTGGATCTTCTCGAAGCGGTCGTGAATTTTCTGCCCGAAAAACTTCACGGCCAGCGAAGCGAGCGGCAACGGCGCCAGCGCCAGAAGCGTCAGCCGCGAGTCCAGGTGAACCATCAGGGCAATGCAAGCCACGCCCACCACCACGGTCGAGCCCGAGTACATGATGCCCGGTCCCAGCAGGTTGCGGACGGCGTTCAGGTCGTTCGTCAGCTTCGACATCAGGTCGCCGGTCCGCGTCTGGTTGTAATAACGCTGCGAGAGTCGCATCAGGTGGGAGAAAAGGTCGTTGCGCAGGTCGTATTCGATGTCGCGCGAAGCGCCGATCAGAATCCAGCGCATCCAGAACTGGAAAAAGCCCTTGCCCAGCGCCACCAGCAGGATGAGTCCGGTGTAGAACAGCAGCCGCCCGGCGCTCACCCGGTGAATCATGCCGTCAATCCCCGCCTTGATAATCAGCGGAATAATGACGCCCACGCACTGCGCCACCAGCAGCGCGGCGAAACCCAGCACGTACTGTCTCTTATACCGCACCACGTATGGGAATAGAGGGCGGAGCCTGTTGAGCATACGAGGACCGAGGGTTTTCCTGCCCGGATGTACCCGGAAGCGCCCAAAAGTTCTTGGACCAGGGTTCCATTTAATTATAACGGACGGGTTACAACCGCCGCAATGCGGGAAAATTCACCGTGCCGGTTTTTGGCCGCAAATCATAGCGGGTAGTGACGCAATTTGATGTTTCCCGACATCGTCACCACCTCATAGCGATTGCCCTAGCCGTTAGCCAATCGTTCGCGATACACTGCCCAAAGCAGATTGGTTGCATCTCCCCTGTTATTACGAAAGAGCAATGAAGAAAGCCCCGGTGCTGAATCAGTACAGCCTGCTGGCGCGCCATTACGACCGCTTCTTTACGTTCCACCTCGACTGGTACCGGCGGGCGCGGCGGAGTGTGCTTGGAAAGATGCTTCCGCACATAGGTTCCGCTTGCGACCTGGCCTGCGGCACGGGAACCACCGCCCTGGAACTGGCGAGCCGGGGAATCAAAGTCTTCGCGGTCGATCTTTCACCCACCATGTGCCGCATCACCCGCCAGAAAGCGGCTCGCGCCCGTGCTAAGATCAGCGTCTTGCGGGCGGACATGCGAACGTTCCGTTTGCCTGAACCCGTTGATCTCATCACCTGCGAGTTTGATGCCGTCAATCACGTCCCTAAGAAATCCGATCTAAGCCGGGTGGCAAGCGCAGCGTCCCGCGCGATGCGTCCCGGCGGTTACTTCTATTTTGATGTTAACAACCGGATGGCGTTCCAAAAAATCTGGCCGGGGACCTGGCAGACAGAAAAGCCGGGGCTGAAATTGATCATGGGAGGCGGTTATGACCGCGCCCGCGACCGGGGCTGGACCAACGTGAAATGGCTCGTCCGAACCGGAAGCTCCTGGCGGCGGGTCCACGAGCGAGTGGAGCAGGTATCCTGGACTGCGAAAGAGATTCGCAAAGCCCTGCGGGACGCCGGCTTCAACAAGATCCGTACCTGGGACGCGACTCCGTTTTTTCGGGGTGATCTGAGGATTCGGCCCGGCTGCCGCACTTTCTATCTTGCCCAAAAGATTTGATTGCTTCGCGCGCCTGGTGAGGGACGCCACGGATTCCCCACTCTTGAGAGGAGACAATGGCTGAGGAAATTCACGAACTCCACGAACACGCGGAACACGCGCAGCACGATCCCAGCCTGGCGCCGGTTACGATGACCATGGCCGTCCTGGCCGTGCTGGTGGCGATTGCGTCGCTGCTTGTCCATCGAGCTACCACCCAGGAAGTCCTTCTGCAGAGCAAGGCGTCAGACCTCTGGGCTTATTTCCAGGCCAAGAGCATTCGCCGGCACAACTACGAATTGTTCGCGGATCTGATAGCGGTGCTGGATGCCAAGGACGCAGCGAAGGCTGAGACGCTCAAGACGCGATACGCTCAACAAGCGCAGCAATATGCCGAACAACAGAAGCAGATCGGCGTCCAGGCCAAGGACCTGGAGGAGGGAGTCGAGCATCAGCACCATCGTGCCAGCCGCTTTGAGCTGAGTGAGGTCTTGCTGGAAGTCGCCCTGGTCATCAGCTCGCTGACTCTGCTCACCCGGCGCCGCGGTTATTGGTACTTTGGCGTGGCTCTGACGATTGCCGGTCTGGTGGCGATGGGGACGGGTTTTCTGGTGCACTGAGGGGTGGCTAATCCCAGTTCGCTTTCAAGATGAGGCGAGAAGCGGAGGGCTGAAACAATGCTCACCCAAGCAAAAAGCCTCTCGCCAAGGCGCAAAGTTCAGCCAAGCACATCAAGGCGATTTTCTTCTGCGATCCTTAGCGTCTTTGCGAGATGCTGTTGATTTTGATGAGAAATTCGGGCTAATTGTTCTCGAACTGGATTTCCTTCACTTGGGACAAGGGAATGGAATAATCGTAAAGCTCATCGCTTTCGGGCTTGTAGGCGTCAGTGATGCCGAGGAACTTGGCGACGGCCGGTTGCGAGGTAGGCATCACAAACTTGCCTTGCTTCACTTTTCCGTTGGTCAAGGTGACTTTCAGATGCTCGCCCTGAAATTGAATATTTTGAATGTCGCCGAAGTCGATGTCATCGGCGCCACCC
>JBOGKI010000436.1:0-4421 GCA_050745605.1 Terriglobia bacterium
GGTCTGCGCTACCATGCTGCCCGCTTCCTTGAAGGAATCGGAACGGTTGGCGTGCCCGACTGAGATCGATTATGTTTTGTTGCCGAATAGCGATCGTGCCTGAACCCGGGGAAAAGCCCACGACGAGAAAAAGCGCTCGTCGTGGCTACCGGGCTACCATCACCCCCGCAGCAGGAAGCGAAGTGGTGGCGCGGCCGCCCAGGCCGCAGAACTACGACGGCGGTGGGGACACCGCCGCTACAAAACGAAACTGAACCATTACCGGCGCTACCGCGCGCTTTTCAGTTGCGTCGAGTTGTGCTAGTCTAAATACCGATGCGGTCGAGGTGGCTCAAATTCGCTTTGGTTGTTTTCCTGGGATGGTATCTGAGTGGTCCGTTGTTCATGACGTTTGATTGGTGGGACAACGCCCCGGAGGAAACCCAGGACATCGCCAGGTCGGGGGGCGGCGTGGCCGCCATGGTGGGGGCTGCGTTCCTGGCGGGGCTGATTGCCCTGAAGAGGCTCGCCGAGCGCTCTCGAGCCGACAGCCACCGATGGGTTCGCCTGGTCACTGGGCCTCCGCAACTGAACGTCTTGGCGTCGATCTTCCTCCTTGCTCTCTCTCACCCCTTCATCAGTATGGACACATCACCTCCTTTGCCCCTCCGAATTTAGATCACCTCATGCTTGGAGCGTCGCGGCGCCGGGCGGCCCGTTCGGGCCGTGGTGCGCTCTCCGCTTGATTCGCTGCGCCCATTTGAGCAGAGGTGAATAAGTATGTCAGTCCCCCGGGTGAAGCATGTAGCGCAGACCTGCGCCTTTCAGGTCTGCGGCCTGTCTATTGCGCCGTTCCTTCTTCTGGCGCTGTCGGTGTGCGGCCAGACCCCCCTGCCGCAGCGAGCAGCGCAGCCTTTCTGCAAAGCGCAACTCTGCGCTGCTTCGGTGAAGCAGAGAGCGGCGGGCGTTGACGCGAGCCGGGCGGATCCCTCGGGACGAGTTAACGAGTGCGGCGCAGCGGATGGGGCGGAGAGCTGTTCGATCCCGGAACTGGTGGGACTGCTCCGCGAACGCAATCCCGACCTGAAGGCCGCCCGCCAGCAACTGGCACAGGCTGAAGGGAAATTGAAACAGGCGGGGATCATTCCCAACCCCTCGCTTGACCTTCAAGGAGGAACGGACGCTCCGCTGACCCACGATGGCGAGTACGCGCTCTCCGCCAGCATCACGCAACCGATTGAAACCGCCGGCAAGCGGGGAAAGAGAATGCGGGTGGCGCGATGGCTGGTGGAAGCGGCGCGGGCGCAAGCGCAGGATGCGGAAAGAACGCTGACCGCGCAACTCCAGTCGCTGGCGGGCCAGGCCCTCGCCACGCAGCGCCGCCTGCAGCTCATGGATGACGTGGATCATCTGAACCAGCAGATGGTGAGCGTCATGGAGGTCCGGCTGCGCACCGGAGATGCCTCGAAGCTCGACCAGAGTCTGCTTCTTGCCAACACCAACCAGGTCCGCGCCCAGCGCCTCGCGGTCCAGAACGAGCTTGCCAGCCTGTTGATTCAGATCAAGACGCTCGCCGGCATGAACCCGGCTGACCCGCTGCAATTGACCGGAAACCTCAATCCGCCGGCCTTGCCATTGACCGAAGCCGAGGCGCTGGACCAGGCGCTCCAGCACCGCCCTGACCTGCGCGCGGCGCGCCTTGAAGAACAGATGGCGGCGGCGGGATTGGCGCTGAGCCGGGCGGAGGCGGTTCCCGACATCACGGCGTCCTTGAGCTTTGAACGGGACAAAAGCGTCTTCCAGCATGTTCTGTTTCAGCCCGGGAATTTTCTTCAGGAGCTGAACAGTCTCCTGGCTGCTGGAGTTTCCATTCCGCTGCCGTTTTTCGACCGCAACCAGGGCAATATTCGCGCTGCCGCCGCCGCGCAGGCGCAAGCGCGCTTCCACCGCGAATCACTCGAACGGCAGGTCCGGCAGGACGTGGCGCTGGCGTTTCAACACTACCAAGCGGCGCGCCAGAGTCTTGCCGTGTACCGCGGCTCGGTGCTGCCGGAATCCCGGGAGAGCCTGCAAATTATCCGGGCTTCGTACCAACTCGGCGAAATGCGATTGCTTGACGTGATCACCCAGCAACGGCTGCTGATCAATGCCGAGACTTCCTATACGACAGCGCAGAACGATTATTACCAGTCGCTGGTGGATGTGGAACGCGCCATCGGCCGGACGTTGCCCTAGTATCGCAGGGACGGCTTCACACCGCCATTTCCGGGCTGGCGGGATAAACCCGCCGCTACGTCAACGTGCCGCGGCGTAAGGTAGTGGGTCAGTTTGGTTTCTGTAGCGGCGGTCTGTGACCGCCGCTGTTGATTCCACATCGTTTTCGGCGCTCATAGAGCGCCGCTACAGCAAACTGCACCACTACCCACCCTTGCGGTGAATTAACAATTGTGGCAGGATGGCGCGTGCGGCCGGACTCGCTCTCTGGGAATCCCATGGAAACAGCCCGGCGCGTCGATCGCACATTGGCAATACTCAAACAGGAGGATAGTTCCATATGACTCAAAAGATCCTGAGAAGCAGTCTTGCGTGGCTAACGTTCTGCGGCCTGGTCATCAGCCTGTCGGTCTTTCCCATCTCGGCGCGGGGCGCCCAACCCTCGGTAAAATCCAGCTCCCAGAAAACCACTGCTTCCAGCACCAGCAAATCCAGTGCGTCCCACAAGGGAATGGTGTGGGTGAACCCTAAAACCAAAATCTTTCACCGCGCGGGAGACCGTTGGTACGGCAAGTCGAAGGGCGGGAAATATATGACGGAAGCCGACGCCATTAAGGCTGGCTATAAGCCGGCAAAGCCCCGCCATCAGTTGCCCAATGAAAAGAAGAAGCCGTGATAGGAGCTGCGGGGTTGCACTGCGGCGCCGAGTATCACGCTGCGGGTTTAGCAGTTTGTTGAAAAACTCACTCAGCCTGTCATCCCTTCGCCGTGCTCAGGGCAGGCTCTGAGGAGCCGAAGGCGGTCCTGAGCGCAGCGAAGGAAGGATCTCGCAAGTCCTTCAAAATAGCAAAAGCAGATTCTTCGCCCCGCGCAGAATGACAGGGCCGGAACGTTTTTCAACAAACTGTTAGAGTCTACGTGGCCACTGCACCTGCAGCGGCGGTGTCCTCACTGCCGGCCCACCGTCGGCCATGACGGTCAGTGTCTGCGGCGGTGGGGACACCGCCGCTACAGCTCTCTTCGCCCGCCAGGTCTGCGCGTTCAAGTGAGATGTTCGACCGGCAGTGTCAGGACTTTCTCGCTGGCCGTGGCAGACCGCGCCAACTCCGTCATCTTCTGAACGGCCAGATCAGCCCACAGCGCCACGTCTTTGCGGAAAATGAAAAGCAATTCCCGCTCGCCTTGTGCTTGGATGCTCGTCTTTTGGAGGATCAGCAGATTCTTCAAGTTGACGGCCTGCATGTCCGCATAATCGATCACAAGGGGAGCGGGCTTTCGAAACCGCCGAGGTTCGAGGACAATCAGCCGGCGTGAAGTCAGGATCACCCAGGCACGCCGGGGACCACGCCTTGCTTTTCGCCACCCTCCGACGACGCCATGCAGCTCTTCGCCCGGAGTGAAAGGAGGGAGTTGGTCTCTTAGCTTTTCCAGGTAGCCGGGCGGCAAAAGCCACAGCGTCGCCTTCAGGCTCGTGGGTGGTGGTGCGCGCCGGACGCACATCCCCAGCCAGCGCAGCCATCCGGCAGCCAGGTCATAACGGAAAGCCAGATTGCGGGCAATGGGCGGAGCCAGCCATATGAACAGCGCCACAAAGACCCCGACCACCGCCAGCATCACGCTTGGATCAAATATAGAGAGCAGCGTCGCGCCCAACACCGCGGCGTCCTCCACCAGGCTCACGCCAAAGTTGGCCGCGCCCAGCGTTTTTACGGAGGTGGTGAGGCGCACCCCCGTCTTCGCCGAGTGCGCCGCGGCCGCCAGCGTCCCGCCCGCCACCATGGCCAGCGCCATTTCAAATACGTTACTGGTGTTGAGCGTTGCGCCCGCCGCCACTGCCCCCGCCAGCGGTCGCAGCAGAGAGTGAAGAACGTCCCAGAGATTATCGAGGCCGGGAAACTTGTGGGCCAGGATTTCGCACGCGGCCAGCAGACCCAGGATCACCAGCGCCGGTCCCGAAACCAGGAATTGAAAGCGCGGCGAAAGGTGAACCACATGGCTGTAGCGCGCAAAGAGCGCGAGAAGAAAAAGCGGCAGATAAGTGTTCACGCCGCTTGCCAGCGCCAGTCCCCACGGTAAGCCGCTGATCAAGTGAACCTCCGCAACCGGACAAGAGCATTCTCGCCTGCTCCTTTGAGGCAGTCAACCGAATGGGCAGGAGAATAAGATGTCACCGCAATTAGCGCAGGTTTCGTCTTCGTGCTGGCAGCCGTTTGCGGGGCATTGCCCAT
>JBOGKI010000437.1:0-4419 GCA_050745605.1 Terriglobia bacterium
GTCTATGACCGCCGAAGTTCTTGAGAAATCAAGGCCGACGGTCATAGACCGCCGCTACAGAAGCAGTTATCACACAGACTCTTTAGCCCGGCAATTGAAAAGCAAAACCCGTGCCCGGCTAAAGCCGGCCACTACGGAACCGAGGACCCGAAACGGTTGACGGATTCCCTCAAATAACCGGATTGCACGGCCCCAGGGACACGGCCCTTTGGTCCTCTGGCTTTGCACGTAGGTGATGGTGCCCCGGATCGCACCCATGCCAGACAACGGCATGTTCGGGCCAACCACGAAGCGCTTCTTGCCTGCTATGCATACGGAATGTGCCGGCTGGCCATAATGCCTTTGATATAGCCGACTGCGAATATCTTCCCCAGCACCCCATAACCAGGGCGCACGCCGGCCTCTCCATCGAGAATGGGATCGTGGTCGGGGCGCAACGGTCCGCGGAAACCGTTCTCGTAGTACGTTTGAAACATTTCGCCGAAGTCGATCGCCCCGTCGTCCTGGAAGGTTTCGATGAAATGGTTGCGTGTGCCCTTCAGGTTGCGGGCGTGGATGTAGAACACCTTCTTCTGCCCGCACCACTCCTGAGCGAGGGCCTTAATGTCCTCTCCCATCAGGTAAAGGACCGATTGCTCAAACGTGACGCCGTTGACCCGGCTGGGCACGATGCCCATCACGCGGCGGTAGGCGGCGGCGCTGATGATGATGCGGGCGATGCCGCGCAGCTCAGGCACGGGAGGATCGTCGGGATGCAGGGCCATCTGCACGTTGGCCTTCTCGGCCGCGGGAATGACGGCTTTGAGGAAATATTCGAAGTTTTGCCACATCTGGTCCGCACCGATGCGGCCCCACGGCGTTAGCCCCTGTTTCTCAGCATCCTGAATATCGAATGCCATGCTCATCGAACCGCCCCGCCCGGGGTAGTGCAGCTTGCTGCGATACCAGTCCACGCCTGCCATAAAGTCATAGCAGACCATGGGAATCCCAACCTTGCCGAACGCCTCGATCGCGGCGATGTAGTTTTCGATTTCTTCGTCGCGTCCGGGAAGTCCCAGCTTAATCTTATTCGCGGGTACAGGATGGCTCTCAATGCCGGCGATCGTCAATCCTGCCGATTCGTATTGGGCCTTGATCTTGGCGACGGCATCCAGATATTGGCTGCGGGGCACGCGGCTGAGGGCGGACACCGTTCCGGCGATGGCGTGCGTCACGCCGATCTGCTCGGACAGCTTCACGAGATGAGGATCGTGGTCACCCCAAACCAGGCATATCTTGATTGGGTCTTCCTGGGGCGTTGTCCCGTTGCTGTGCCGGGGCCGTGCCTTTGCATGAGGCACCGCCGGAACAGCCGCCGCGATGGTGGCCAGCATGTCCTTCATGCACTCCCGCCGATTCAATGGTGCCATTGGAATCATGCTCCTCGTCGTCAGTTGATCCCGACTTCGGGGCGGCATGCGCCGCCTTAAAGCGCGGCGCTGGCGCGCTTGAGAGCGCATTGGGCTGGAGAGGTGGAAGGCCTCCCCAAGTTAACGTAACTTGTAACTGGCTGCAGCCATGTCCTCTGCCCAGACTCCCTGGATTTTGACATTGCAATAAACGACTGCGATGTGCGATTCAAGCCTGTGGAATATACTCCCATGCGCCAGCAGAGGCGCGTAGCGGCGGGCTTTAGCGTCTGTGTGATAACTTCGATTTCCGTGTTGTAGCGGCGGTCTATGACCGCCGAAGTTCTTGAGAAATCAAGGCCGACGGTCATAGACCGCCGCTACAGAAGCAGTTATCACACAGACCCTTTAGACCCGCAATCGAAAAAGCAAGACTCGTGCCCGGCTAAAGCCAGCCTCTACGGCCCGGCACCTCCGACGGCGACCGAGTTCCCACCCCGTGTCCCTGATCGCGCACGCGCCAAACACCGGCTCGGATGCGCCACTCCCGAAATGTCTTGACTTTCCTTTTTAATTCAGGTATTAATCTTAGCAATTTTCCATCGGCATTGCTCAACAGGGAGTCTTGATTTCTCCGCGGAGGAGTCTCATGGGCCCCCTGGATGTGGTGAACCTGATCCCGTTGATGGAGCGCACGGGCGGCAGACCCGAAATCACAGTCGCCCTGATCGACGGACCCATCGCTATCGGCCATCCTGACCTTGCGCACGCCGCCATCCGCGAGCTTCCTGGAAAACTTAAAGGGAGGTGCGCCCGAGCCGATACCGTGGCGTGCATGCACGGGACGTTTGTGGCCGGCATTCTCTCTGGCCGGCGAGGTTCTGTGGCTCCGGCCATCTGCCCTGGCTGCACGCTGATGCTGCGTCCCATTTTCGCGGAGGCAGCGGAGGGCAACGGGCAGATGCCGAGCGCTACTCCTGAGGAGCTTGCCGAAGCCATCATCGATAGCGTCAATGCGGGCGCGCGCGTCATCAATTTGAGTTCCGCCCTTATTCAACCTTCACCGAAAGGCGAGAGCAAGCTGGAGGACGCGCTCAACTACGCAGCCCGTCACGGCGCCATTACGGTGGCCGCCGCGGGTAATCAGGGAACGGTGGGAAGCTCCGCGATCACCCGCCATTCTTGGGTGATTCCGGTGGCAGCCTGCAATATGGAAGGCAGACCGCTCCGCGAATCGAACCTGGGAAGCTCTATCGGCCGGCGCGGACTGAGCGCCCCGGGTGAAGGCGTGACCAGCCTCGGTGCAGATGGCAAGCCGCACACATTCGGCGGGACCAGCGCCTCGGCGCCTTTCGTAACTGGCGCGATTGCGCTGCTCTGGTCGGAGTTTCCAGAGGCAGGCGCGGCTGAAGTGAAGTTGGCAATCACACGATGCAGCCGGCAACTGCGGAATACCCTGGTGCCGCCTGTGCTCGACGCTTGGGCGGCCTATCAGGTGATGGCTTCGGGTCATAACGGCAGGAAAGCATCATGAAGAAGAAAAGAACAACCAGGGATCGCGGGGAGGAGCCCCAACACCAACCGCGTCGGGTTCGTCTTCCAGGCTTCCTCATCGAGGAGGAAATCGGCCTGGGCGACGCTATCAAGCGAGTCACGTACGCTATGGGAATCAAGCCCTGCGGCGGCTGTGAGAAGCGCGCCGCGGCGCTCAACCGATGGATGCATTTTTCACGATAGTTCCTGAACCAGCCAAGCCAACCTTTAAGGAGGTTAAACTCTATGGAGCAATCAGAACTGAAAGAACCCTTGGCCATCGCAGCCGGCAGCGGGAATGACGCCCCGGCGTCAATAACCTCTGTCTCAAGACCTGCGGCAGGCTCGCTCGCTCCCCAATCGTGTCCTACTTGCGGAGCGGCGCCGGCCGCCAACGGCGGAGCAGCCGCCACGTCCAGCTACGTCTATGCCATCGGCAGAATTGAAGCCCGCTTCCCGCGACCGTCGGTGGAGAAGGAATTTGCCCAGGCGGTTGGCAGGGATAAGACCTCGGGCCTTACTGACCGGCAGGCGCTACAATCTGTCCTCTCCAAGCCGGAGAACCGCTACCTGGTGCGGCAGCTATGCTGGGTGATGACCATCGAAGGGCTAGAGACCTACATTCTGGTTCCCCGCGACCCAGCGGACACCAGTCTGCTGGTGGAAGTGCTGCGCCCCACGCCTCAACCCTGGGACCTTGATTGCGTCATTGGGGTGCGGGGACGCATCGCCCCGGCGGAACTGTGCAACGGGCTCATGGTCCCGATCGTGGCTTTCGACCAGATTTATTCCTTCGACCGCGATGCGCTGATTAAGGCCATTCCCAAACCCGATAAGACTTCAGCCAAGGAGTTCACTCCGGCGGCAGAAGAACTTTTCGACCGTATCATGCAAATGGCTGACAATGCCGGGGCCACGGACGAGCATCGCGCCTTGAATTATCTGGCAGTCCGCTATCCGGCCATTTATGCCAACGCCGCTGAGGCCTTCGGGCGCAACGCCTCGCTGACTGCCGTGAACGTACAAACCTCGCCTTTAAGCGGCACGCGCAGCGTGGTCGATGTCGTTTTCGCTTACATCAATCGCAACACCGATGTGACGGAAAAGTTCTTCTGCCGCGTTGACGTGACCGAGGAGTTTCCGTTCTTGGTCACCAAGCTGTCGCCGTACTACGATCGTTGAATTCAAGAATGCGGAAGGAGATGGGTACCATGAACATGCCAGGATTCAGTGCGGAGAACTCCATCGGCAGGACCATTCCGTACCGAGTTACCCGAAGTGCAGGCGAGGCTGAGGGGATACACCCGCAGAGTATTCCTCAAGGCGTCGCATTTCGTGTTGGCCGCTGCACTCCACAATTCGAATGGGTATGGACGGTCTGTAACGTCATTGATGGATTTCCGATTCTCTGTCAAAAACTGCAATTCCTGGGCGTGACTTGTAGTTAATAAGGGTTACAAAGCATGGTGACGCCCAATTCTGTAGCGGCGCTCTAGCC
>JBOGKI010000438.1:0-4407 GCA_050745605.1 Terriglobia bacterium
ACCCTGGGTTTTGCGCAGCTCCGTCAACCGGTCCTCTGTGTCCAACGGATGCATTTCCAGCGCCGCGACACAGACAAAAAAGCGCGGGCCGACGAACTGGTCATGCTGGTGATGCTCGCGCAGCACGTGGCACACATCCTGGCAGAGAAAACATTCAATGCATTTGCGAAATTCCTGGACGCGGTTCACATCCTGCTGGGCCATGCGCCAAGTGCCATCGGGCGCGTCCGGCTGGCGTGGCTTGAACGGCTTGATCTGCTTTTTCACGCGGTAGTTCCAGGAAACGTCAGTGACAAGGTCCTTGATGCGCGGGAAGGTGTGCATGGGCTCTACGGTGATGGGTTTCTCAAGCGGCAATTGGTTGAGCCGGGTCATGCACATGAGCTTCGGCATGCCATTGATTTCCGCCGAGCAGGAGCCGCACTTACCGGCCTTGCAATTCCATCGCACCGCCAGATCGGGCGCTTGTTTGGCCTGGATTTCATGGACGGCATCGAGCACCACCATGCCTGCCTCCGCCTCCAATTCATAGTCCTGAAACTTTCCGGCGTTCGCATCTCCGCGCCAGATTCTGAACGTGGCCTTGGCCATCACTTCATCTCCTCGATGATCTGTTTCAACTCCGCAGGCATCTGCGGAAGCGGTTCGCGGCTCACCCGCATCTCTCCATCTGCGCCCTTTTGAATCACAATATTGAATTTGGAGTAAGCCTCACCTTTGGCGGGATAGTCGTCGCGGAAATGAGCGCCGCGGCTCTCCTTGCGCTCAACCGCAGCGCGGGCCACCGCCTCAGCCACCGTCAACAAATTCCGTAAATCGAGCGCCGTGTGCCAACCCGGATTGTATTCGCGATTACCCGGGACAGAGACCCTGACGACCCGCTCCCGGAGAGCGTCCAAGCGTTTCAGCGCTTCCTGCAGTTCTTCTTCGCGCCGAACGATGCCCACCAGGTTCTGCATCATGTCTTGCAAATCGTGCTGGATCTGGTAGGGGGATTCATCGGTCTGGCGCTCGAACGGCTCGAGCGCGCCGCGCGCCACGGCCTCAACCTCATGCGGGTTGATCTTTCCAGCGCCCTGCTCCTTGGCGAAGCGAGCCGCAAACTCTCCGGCGCGCTTTCCGAAGACCAGAAGATCCGACAGCGAATTGCCGCCCAGCCGGTTCGCCCCGTGCAGACCGCCTGCACACTCGCCCGCCGCAAACAAGCCGGGGACAGTGGACATTTGGCTGTCCGCATCCACCCGCACCCCGCCCATCACGTAATGCGTGGTGGGTCCCACTTCCATCGGCTCGCTCGTGATGTCGATGTCGGCAAGCTGCTTGAATTGATGATACATGCTGGGCAGCTTTTTCTTGATATGCTCGGCGGCATTCGGCAGTTTCTGCTGGATCCAGGAAATATCCAGAAACACGCCGCCGTGCGGGCTGCCGCGTCCCTCACGGATTTCACGGACGATGCACCGCGCCACGTGATCGCGCGTCAGAAGTTCGGGAGGCCGCCGGGCATTCTTATCACCCTGCGTGTATCGCCACCCTTCTTCGGGGTTGTCCGCCGTCTGGTTTTTGTAGAGCGGCGGAATATCGTCAAACATGAAGCGGCGGCCTTCCTTGTTGGTCAGGATGCCGCCTTCGCCGCGAACTCCCTCCGTCACCAGGATGCCGCGAACGCTGGGCGGCCACACCATGCCGGTGGGATGAAACTGAACAAACTCCATGTCCATCAGCGCCGCGCCCGCATGGTAGGCCAGCGCATGGCCGTCGCCCGTGTATTCCCAACTGTTGCTGGTGATGCGGTAGGCGCGGCCGATGCCACCGGTGGCCAGCACGATCGCCTTGGCTTGAAACAGCCGGAAGCAGCCGTGCTCGCGGTCGTAGCCGAAGGCGCCCACCACGCGGCCCGCGTCCCTGAGCAGCGTCAGGATGGTGGTCTCCATGTGAAAGTCGATTCCACGATGGACGCCGTGGTCCTGCAGTGTGCGGATCATCTCGAGTCCAGTGCGGTCCCCGACATGCGCGAGGCGAGGGTACTTGTGGCCTCCAAAGTTGCGCTGCAAGATTCGCCCGTCCTGCGTCCGGTCGAACATGGCTCCCCAGGCTTCCAGTTCGCGCACTCGTTCTGGCGCTTCCCGGGCGTGCAATTCCGCCATGCGCGGCTGATTCAAGTATTGGCCGCCGCGCATGGTGTCGGCAAAGTGCACCTTCCAGTTGTCGCGGTCGTCGACGTTGGCCAGGGACGCTGCAATGCCGCCTTCCGCCATCACGGTGTGAGCTTTGCCGAGGAGCGACTTGCTGACCACGCCCACCTTCACACCTGCAGCCGAAGCTTCAATGGCGGCGCGCAAACCCGCGCCACCCGCGCCAATGATAAGGATATCCTGCTGGTGAGTTTCGTATTCCGCCATCAGAAAATTCTCCAGTCCCGAATCAAGCCCATCGAGCACATTCTGATGTAGAAATCCGTGAAGGCGACCCAGAAGAGGCTGCACCACGCCCATTTCATATGGCGGGCATTGAAGCAGCTTACGCAGTGGTAGAGCTTGTTGCGGACCGGGAGCCGGGAAAGCTGGTCACAACGGCCCCCAATCAGGTGGCGCAGAGAATGGCAACCGAAGGTGTAGCCACCCAGCAGAATAACGTTCACCAAAAGCACCAGCGAGCCCACGCCCACGCCGAAGTGGCCGTCAAACCACAAAGCATTCCAGAAGTCGTGAGTGAGCAGCACAAGGAAGAGGATCGCAAGGTACATAAAATAGCGGTGAATGTTCTGCCAGATCAACGGAAAGAAACGCTCGCCAAGATAATGCCGGCGCGGTTCGGCCACGGTGCAATTCGGCGGGTCCGCCCAAAAAGCTTTGTAGTAGGCGCCGCGATAGTAATAGCAAGTGATGCGAAATCCCCCGGGCGCCCAAAGAATCAGGATGGCGGGTGAGAAGGGCAGCCAGCCCGGATACCACAGCGGCTTGGCGCCGAACCAGGCAAAACGGGGGTCGCCAAAAAGTTCCGGCGAATAGAAAGGGGAAAGATAAGGACCAAAACGATAGTGCGTTCCCTGCAGCGCCGCCCAAGTGGCGTAAACCACGAAGGCGGAAAGTCCCAGGAAAACGACAAGCGGCGATACCCACCAGGCATCGCGACGCGCCGTGGCGCCGAAGCCGATGGTCTTGACAAGGACATCCTGAGCCATGAATGGTTTTCCTCCACCAACCCTGTTGATCTGCGCTAAGAGCCCGCGAGGCGGCCCGCGGCGCTTCCCGTCCGGGGAAGCTTACTCCGACACGTGGACGGAAGCCAAGATGGGATTGTGACTCTATGCGCCTGCGGTCCGGCCGGCGAGCCGTGTCTGCATGCACAAATTCATGACTGGAGTCACTTCCCGGAAAATCGCGAGCATTGCCTCCACCAGATCCACACCGCTCGAGCCTTTGACCTCTTCTTCGGGCATGGGGTAATAGAGTTGAAAGCCCGCCCACTGATCCGGTGGTCCTGACCGAAGCAGTTTGCGCAGATTCGCACATCCCGGCCAATTGGCTCGCGCCTGGCGCGTGGGTCGATCCCAGGCGCCGCACTGAACCTGGAAGCCTTCTCGCCCCACCAGCCGCTTCAGCTCCCGTTCCATCTCGCCTTTAGGGGTGAGCGACCGCAGCAAGCGGTGCCAATCCCAATCAGGTGCAAGCTCGCACACGGGATAATGCCGCCGGGCCTTCACGTAACCGCGCTCCACCTGCAACCCGCACTTGAAGACTTTCTCCTCCGTATCCACCATCAGGAAAAACTTCGAGCAGCCGAAGCTGACCTTTGAGGAAAGCGGCTTGGCAGCGCGATTGGCGCGCGGCAGATAGCCAATCCATTGCCAATACACTCCGCGACCCCAGCGTTCGGTGACGAACGGCTCGCCGTAGCCAGCCTCGAGCTCGATTTTCAGGACGCGGGTGATGCGCGCATTGTCCTCCAGATTTCCAACGTGGATGCCTCGGTTGAAGTCGAGGTATTCGGGCCGGAAGGCAATGGCCGTTTTGGGTAGCGGAAGGAGGATGCGGGTTCTGGGAGTCATAGATCGCAAGAGGCCGGGCTGGGAATCGAACCCAGAAGAATCTCCAGGGGAGAAGCTCAACGGGTTTGCAGCCCGCGGGCGGCCCCAGCCGCCTCTGCCGGCCAATCCCAAATTATAAGACGTGTAAGTGGATTTTGGGCAGATTGTCTCACAGCAATACTCCACGCTTACCCGGTCGACATTCAGCATAACGAGCCCACTATTGCTCCAGTCCAGTTTGCTGTTGCAGGCGCCTCCTATTTACTCTATAGTAACCATCAACGAAAAGGAGACTACCATGCCTACACCCAAACCTAGCGAACGCCGCCGCAGCGAGCGAGCCGTGGTCAACCGGCCGGTGGCGTTGTTGGTTGATT
>JBOGKI010000439.1:0-4405 GCA_050745605.1 Terriglobia bacterium
CCCTTGACGCTCATCCAACCCACGGAAGAAGGCTCGATGCTCTCGATCACATCCCGGCGAATATAGAGCAGCCCGGCGCCCTCCGGACCCATCAGCCACTTGTGGCCATCGGCCGCAAGTCCCGCAATCTGCGACTTCTTCACGTCAACGGGGAATGCGCCCAAACCCTGGATGGCGTCCACAAAAAGCAGCACGCCGCGCTCCTGGCAGACCCCGCCGAGATGCTGCAGGTCCAGGCGGCACCCGGAAAGGAACTGCACGAAGCTGACGGCGACCACACGAGTGCTCGGACTGATGGCTTGGGCGAGGTCCTCCACGTTGACAACGCCGTCCCGTTCTGGGACCAGGCGCAGCCGCACGCCCTTGCGCTCGAGATATCTCCACGGATAGTAGTTGGCAGGGAATTCCCCGGCAACGGAGACAACCTCATCCCCCGCGTTCCAATCTAATCCATTAGCGAACAGAGAGATGCCTTCGGAAGTATTCTTGACGAAAGCGATCTCCTCCGGCTCGGCGCTCAGCAACGACGCGGCCTTAGCCCGCGCGGCGTCGTAGGCGTCCAGCCATCGCTCTCTGTGATTGCAGCCATGGCGGCAGACATCGTCGATGAGGTTCGTCATGGCGTCGCGCACGCGGCATGAGACCGGCGAAACGGCGGCGTGGTTGAGATAAATGCCAGATCGGGTGACCGGAAATTCCTGGCGATAGAGGCTGAGGTCAAGGGACATTCGACGGCCGACAGCGGAAAAAAACAGCGGGACTTGATCCCGCGACTAGTATATACTGGAGGCACCGATGAGCGCCAGGAGAACGGCCATGAAAAAGCGGCTTGTTTCAGTTTTTACTTTGATTTCGTTTCTCGCCATCTGCGTTGCTCCCGTGGGCGCCGACAATCAAAAAGACAACGTGAATGACATTGGCAGCCGCCGCGTCGCCCACCGCAGCATCATCTCTGAAGAAAAGGAAATCGCCATCGGCAAGCAGTATGCCATGCAGATTGACCAGACGGCCAAGCTATTTAAAGATCCCGTCGTTAACGAATACGTGAACCGCATCGTGCAAAACGTGGCGCGCAATTCGGATGTGAAAGTTCCGGTGAGCGTCAAGATCATCGATGATCCGACCCTGAACGCCGTCTCCCTGCCCGGCGGCTTTATGTACATCAACACGGGAACGCTGCTGGCCGCGACGGAAGAGGATCAGGTGGCGGGCGTCATGGCTCATGAGATTGCTCACGTCGCGTGCCGTCACTGGGCGTCGAACATGACGAAGCAGACCCTCATGCGATTCGCCATGCTACCTCTGATGTTTACGCCCATGTCGATTGGAGCGTACTACGGCTTGAGCATGGCGATGAATGGGTTGCCACTTGCCTTCCTCAAGTTCAGCCGGGACGATGAGGCGCAGGCGGACTTCTATGGCCTCCAATATATGTACAAAGCCGGGTATGATCCCAATTCCTATGTCGCCTTCTTCGGTAAAGTGCTGGAGGAGGAAAGGTCGAGCCCGGGAAGCGTGTCCGCCATTTTCGCCGACCACCCCCCCACGGCTGACCGCATCATCAAGTGCGAAGAGGAGATCAAAACCCTGCTTCCGAAGCGGCCCGAATATCTGGTGACGACATCCGAGTTCGCCGACATGCAGGCACGGCTCAGAAGGCTGATGAAGGTTCATCGCAAGCTGGGGCCGGGAGGGCCGACTCTGGAACACCGCAAGACCGCTGGTAAGACGACCCAACCGCCCCCCCAGGGTGGCACCCAGGGAAGCGACCAGCCGCCGGTCCTGAAGCGCAAGGACTGAGCAACACGTTGAATTTCATCTGGTTCGGGGCAGGCCTTTGTTCATGGGTCTGCCCTTTTGCTTTTGTGGAAGGAAGCTTCCTACCGTTGAGTCTGCCTGCCCAGGCAATCAACCGCAACTCGACCTGCAAGTTACACAGGGCGTCTTAAGTTCTTGCCCATGCGTCCGGTGAATAAACCGTCAGGGCACGGCTAAGCAGACTGTGCGACCACCGCGGGTTTTGTGCTGTAGCCGCGCTCTATGACCGCCGAATCTATTGAAAAATGAAGGCCGGCGGTCCCCGCTTTGCAGCGGGGCAGGCGCCGTCCGCCGCTAAAGCCGCAGTTGTCACACAGTTTCTAAAGCCGAGCCCTGACGCCGAGCGGCGATACGCAATTATTATGCCGCTGCGTATAACGCCGAAAGCCTTTGAGCGAACGGGGAAAAGTGCGCCTTGATTATGCGCGGGCCTGGCTGGTAAAGACAACGCCCAACTTGCGGAGAGCGTCGTTATAATACTTGCGGTAGAGGATGTCCCACTCGGCGCTGCCTTCCACGATGACGCGCTTCTGGGAGGTAATCTGCAGACGGACGGCCTTCTGCACTTCCTCTTCCTCTCGCATGAGATCTTTCAGGATCGTGACGATCTCCAGGCGGACGTTGTTGGGCTCATCAAAGATCTCAATTTCGTCCAATTCCTGGATGACTTGTAACATCAGGTGGGAAAGACGGAGGATTTTCTCGTCGCTGAGCTTCATGGGTTGTGAGAGGCGGTTGGCTAGAGTATCACTTTGCGTTCGCGGACAATCTGCCGTTTGACTTTTTTGAACATCTCCTCGTAGGAGGCTCCAGTTTCCTGCATTTCCCGCTCGTGAACCTCGAGAATCTTCCGAACCTCGTCATTAATGTGATCTTCAACGCTCATTTCCTCGATCATGACCTGGGTCATGACCTCGTTCACGTATTCGGGCTGATCGAACTGAATCAGACCGGCGGTGCTCAGCCGCTTTAACGTCTGTTTGGCCAGGTAGGCCACATATTCACGGGGAAATTGCATGCCGGCTCTGGGGGTTCTCCTTGACGCTCTGCAACAGCTAGTGTATATTCCAGTTGATTGAGGTGTCAAGGCTTGCTGCATTCCGGGAGCGATGACCCTGCGGTGTGGAAGCCTCGATCTGGATCAAGCTCGGGCGGTTAGCTCAGTTGGTCAGAGCGTCTGCCTTACAAGCAGAAGGTCATCCGTTCGAGCCGGATACCGCCCACCAAACACGGTAAGCAGAACGTAGTAGACAGGAAGTAGAGGGTAGAGCTGCCTGTGCTAGAGGCTTCGCAAATGTCGCATATGAAAGCTGATTGTGCCTGACAGCGTCTTACTTTCTGATTACTGGTATATATTCTTCATCGGGGACGTAGTTCAGCTGGTTAGAACGCATGCCTGTCACGCATGAGGTCGCGGGTTCGAGCCCCGTCGTCCCCGCCAGCAATTTCAACAACTTACGCGGATTTAACCTTTCTCTCAGGTACAAATTCGTACAAGGTGCGAACCACTTCGGAAGCCGCCTTCCGCTTTTCCTCTGAAATAGCCCGGGTGTAAACGTTCAGCGTGGTTTAGATATTGGCAAGGCGCAGCAGTTCTTTTTGAACTGCTGGCGTCATGCCGAGCCCGTGGAGCAGCGTCGAGTCCGTGTGCCGCAACGTGCGCCCGCCGATCGTCCCGATTCCAGCCCCCGGGGGCCGGATGCTCCGGGGCGCTACTGGCAGGTCTGCCCAGTTTCGCAGCCGGAGCTCCTTTGGCCTTGAAAGAGCCCACCGTCGATCATCAGGCGCTCGCTGCCGGCGTCCAGAAGATAACGCGAGCCGGTGCCCGTGCCTGCTGCGCTGACAATCACAGGGCGATGTGATCCAGATCACAGGTCGCGCCCCCTGGAAATCACCGCCACTAAACGTCCGGAAGGCCGCGCTTCGTGGTGACGCGGATCACTGATACCAATTTGACATCAAACATAGGGCATAATATGATCGCGTCGAGGTGTAAAACGAATGCGAAAACCGGCTGCGATCAAACCTTGGCTGTCGGCCGAGGACCTGCAGACGTGGGTTCGAGAAGCCCGCGACCGCAACGCCTACCAGAAGCGCCTGGCCATTTGGCTGACTTTCATCGGTCCTTATCCGGCTCATCACGTCGCCACGCTGCTCGGGATCTCCAAGCAAGCGGTCTGGCTGTGGCTCAGCGAATACAATGGGCGAGGGCCCGAGGGGCTGGAACGAGTCGGGCGAGGCGGACGCCGCTGGGCCTTTCTTTCCTGGGAGCGGGAAGAGGAATTTCTGGCGGGCCTCCAACCGCACGCCCAGCAAGGGAGGATTCTCACCGCTCCGCAGATTCACGCTCAACTCTGCCAAGCCACCGGCAAGAAGGTCTCTCTCGCCTATGTCTACCGTCTGCTCCATCGCCACCGCTGGCGCAAGCTGGGTCCCCGGCCACGCCATGTCCGGGCCAGCCGCCCGCGTCAGGAAGAATTCAAAAAAAACTTCCCCAGCTCCTCCAAGCAGCGTTAGCCGGCCGGCCGCCGGCGATGCCCGTGCGCTTGCTGTTTCAAGACGAGGCCCGCTTCGGGCGGCTCAGTGA
>JBOGKI010000440.1:0-4401 GCA_050745605.1 Terriglobia bacterium
CAACTCTCCCTGCAGAGATGCCAGGGGAAAATAGGCCTCGGCGGGGCGCCGGTTCACCGTAATCTTGCCCTCGCCGGGCCTCAAAATCGCACGCACCACCGAACTCTTACGGCGCCCCGTGCCTCGATACTCAGTTCCTTCGCTCACCTGATCTTCCCCTTTTGTCGCGCTGAGCTCTTAAGCCGATGCATTATGCGCATGGTTGATTGCCTTCCGCCTGCGGTTGCTGCCCGGCATGAGGATGAACCGGCCCAGCGTATACCTTCAGCCGCGTCGCCAACTTCGACCCCATGCGCGATTTCGGCAGCATGCCGGTCACAGCGTCCCGAATTACGTCTTCCGGATGCGTCTCCATGCGCTTCCGCGCTGAAATTTCCTTCAGGCCGCCCGGATAACCCGTGTGGTGGCGATAAATCTTGTCATCCAGCTTCTTGCCGGTTAGCCGCACTTTCTCCGCATTGATAATGATCAGACCATCGCGATGATCCTCGTGCGGAGTAAAATCCGGACAGGTCTTGCCCATCAGCAACATCGCCGCACGCGTCGCCAGGCGCCCCAGCACCTGACCCTCCGCGTCCAGCACGTGCCACTGCACTTTGCCGCGGCGCAGTCCTTGAAGATAAGTTCGCACACCACTCTCCGTACCTAGCGATAAGCGCAAACCTTCATTAAAGCCGACAAGCGCAGGTTTGTCAACGGTCACGAGGGACTAAAAAGGACTGGCGCCCCGTTAACAGGACCGGGATCAGCCTTTTCTTATTCTACCTGAAAGCGCCCTCCACATGCTCTTGTTTCAAGAAACCGGTCTCAATTTGCCATAAAACTGACTGATTCCGAGGTTAGGCCCGCCTTATCTGCGCTTAATTTGCCACTGCAACCAGTATAATGTGCCTTTGAAGTGGCATAACGCGATTCCATTTTCGAATGCGGAAGCGCACGAGCCGCCTCGAAAAGTCCCGGGCAAACGCGAATGGCCAACCCGGGTGCCATTGAGACCCACGAAGCTTTCTGAGGAGGAAGGATGAAATTAGCTTCACGGCCCCTTTTGCTCGCCTTGATGTTCACTTTCGGTCCGATATCTGTGCTGGCCGGGCCTCCTTTTCAAACCGATGACCCGGAGCCCGTGGACTTTCGGCATTACGAGTTCTATATCTTTGGAGGTATGGACGGCACGCCCGTGGAGATCGATCCGACGGGGCCGGCGTTGGAATTCAATTGGGGAGCGGCCCCCAGACTCCAGCTTCATGCCGTTCTTCCTCTCGGAGCCATCATTCCGTCGAACAACCCCATCTATCTTCCCGGAGGGACGGGTCCCAGTGCTTACGGCCTCATCGATACGGAGATGGGCGTAAAGTACGAGTGGGTTACGGAAACCAAGTATCGGCCTATGATCGGAACCTTTACAATGCTTGAAGTGCCGACTGGCAGCTACGCCAGAGGGCTCGGCGTTGGAAGGCCCTGGTTCAAACTGCCCGTCTGGGTGCAAAAGGATCAGGGACCCTGGACTACCTATGGCGGGGCCGGATATGAGATTGTACCGCAGACTCAATACCGGAATTTCGCCTACGAGGGCTGGCTGGTGCAGCGGGACATCGGCAAGAGGTGGACGCTCGGAGTCGAAGTCTTCCATCACGGCAGAGAAGGATTTGCGACGCCGCAGACCGAGGCTTCAACCCTGGTGGATTTCGGCGGCTACTATTACTTCAAGAAGCCTGCTTTTCAACTGCTTTTCTGTTATGGCCATTCCGTCTACGGACAGACAGAGAATTACGCCTATCTCGGACTTTACTGGACCTGGGGCTCAAAGGCGGGTAAAGGTCTCAATGGATTTTTCGCTCATCATTTGAGTCCACATTGAGAGCGAGGGGCCGCAAACATTTTCCGGTACCTCAACCCGTTTGGGACGCGCAACTTAAGGAGGATCATAGTCATGCGAACGTTCGCCCACTCAGTTATTCCGCTTGAGGGAATTGCAACGCCTTCGACGCGGTCCTCAACCATGGTGGATGTGGGTGGCTACTACAATTTCAACAAGGGTTTCAGCTTCCTCTTCGCTTACGGACGCAGTGTGGCAGGGCAGCCGGAAACTTACGCCTACGCAGGTCTCTATTGGACTTGGGGAGCCAAGAACGCCAAGAACCTGCTCGGAAGATTGCGGCCCATCTGAGAGCTTTCCAGCCCGCCCACCTGGGGGTAAGGTCGTGCTTCGTGGGCGCGCTGCCTCACCCAAGACCCGCCTGGCCCAGCCCAGAGTCGCTGTGTCGCGAGACTTTCATGGAATCCCATGGAACCCCGGGAAAACAAAGGCCGGATTGTCTCTTGAAAGCTTTTAGGAATTGGGTTATATTGGACCGGTCAACCCGACCACTCCTGGGTGACAGCGCCAATGATCAGTCTTGATCCAAACCGGCACGAGCCGCTTTATATTCAAATCCGCGACCAGATTCGCGAGCAGATCGAAGCGGGAACACTGCGGCCGGGAGATCGTCTTGCTCCGAGCCGTGAACTGGCCCGCGGCCTCGGCGTGCACCGTACCACCGTCGGCAACGCCTATGCGGATCTGGAAGCTCTGGGCCTTATCCGTGGCGATGTGGGACGCGGCACGTATGTTCTGTCTTCGGCCCCCAAGGGCGCACCGGACCGCCGGCCGGCCGGCCCTCAGTTTTATTGGGAAAGCCTGTTTACCAAAGCGCCGCAGGATGATTCCCTTCCCCGGCTGCTGGCGAGCGCACTGGAGCCAGGCGTGATCTCCTTTGCCGTCACCCACGGCCCGCTAGACCCGGACTTGGGGGAGATGGTGCGGCGCGTCGCCAACACGGTTCTGAGGCGGGAAGGCGCGCGACTGCTGCAATATGGATCGAGCGAGGGCTACGCTCCGCTCAAGACCTATCTGCAGGAAATGCTGCGCCACGATGGTATTGCCGCCGCAACGGACGAAATCCTGATCACCAACGGCTGCCAGCAATCGCTGGACCTGCTGAGGCGCGCGCTGGTTGAGCCAGGGGACGTGGTGGCGTGTGAAAACCCAACGTATACCGGGCTCTCCAGCGTCTTCAATGCGCCGACCGGTCGCTTGGCGGGAATTCCCATCGGCGCCGCGGGGATGGACCTGGACCGGCTCGTTTCCCTTCTCGAACGGCATGGCTTGAAGCTGATCCTGGTCAGCCCCAACTTCCAGAATCCCACCGGCCGCACCCTACCACTCGAAGCCCGGAAAAGGCTGCTCGAAATTGCCAACCGCTTTCAAGTTCCCCTGGTGGAAGATGACATTTACGGCGCGCTTCGCTTCCAGGGCCCGCCGCTACCGCCGCTGAAATCGCTCGACCGCACCGGCCTGGTGGTCCATCTGAATAGCTTTTCCAAAGTCGGGTTCCCGGGCTTGCGCGTGGGGTGGGTGGTGGGCTCGCGCGCGTTGATTGAGAGACTGCGGCTGGCCAAGCAGCAGGCGGACCTTCACACCAACATGCTGGGCCAGGCGGTGATCGAGGAATTAGGCAAACGAGGGTTGCTGGAAAAAATCATGCGGAAGGCTCGCACGATCTACGCTCAGAAGCTTGATGTGCTGCGCGCCGCCGCGCAGCAATCCTTTCCCCAGGGAGTCGAGTGCTTCTACCCCGAAGGCGGTATGTCGGTCTGGGTGACTCTGCCCTCCGGGCTCAATTCCATGGAACTGCTGACCAAGGCGCGAGACAGCGGCGTCATCTTTGCGCCCTCGCGCTATTTTTACTTTCAGGAGCCGCAGGACAACGCCCTGCGCCTGTGCTTCTCGGCGCTCAATACCGATGAGATCACCAAGGGCATTCGGATTCTGGGCAAAATCCTGCGAGACGAAATCCGTAGAGGCGTTTCCGTCACTAAGACCAACGGCGTGGCCGTGGGAATGGCGCTGGTGTGAGCCGCGCCATGACCCCGCGGTCAGAGCTTGGTTTAACCGCATCATTCGTCAACTGGGAAGGCGTAGCCAAAACCGTGGGGTTTCGGCGAAATTGCTTTGAGAGATTCAAACGTCCGGGGAGCTTTTTCGCGACCTCTTACCAAATGAGGAGGATGGCATGTGGGAATTTGATCAACCTATGAAATTGAAAGTCGGGCTGGCTGAAATGCTCAAAGGCGGGGTCATCATGGACGTGACCACGGCGGAGCAGGCCAAGATTGCGGAGAATGCCGGCGCTGTCGCGGTGATGGCCCTGGAACGTGTTCCAGCCGACATCCGCAAGGAAGGCGGCGTGGCGCGTATGGCTTCGGTACGAATCATCAAGGAGATCATGAACGCCGTCACTATTCCGGTGATGGCCAAAGCGCGCATCGGGCATTTCGCAGAAGCTCAGGTGCTGGAGGCGGTGGGCGTGGACTACATCGACGAAAGCGAAGTGCTGACGCCGGCCGATGAGGAGCACCACA
>JBOGKI010000441.1:0-4400 GCA_050745605.1 Terriglobia bacterium
ATCCTGAGCAGAGCGAAGGATGACAGGCGAAGGGCTCAGCATGACGTGTCCAAAGAGTTTTCGCTGAAAGCTGACGGCTGATTGCACGACGACTGACGATTACCAATTAGAGTGACAGCTTTCCCTGTAGCGGCGCTCAGCACCTGCCCCGCTGCAAAGCGGGGAGCGCCGAAAAACCGGCGGTCCCTGCCAGGGTAAACTCCGACCGCCGCTGCCGCATTTGGTGTCACGATAATTGGCAATCCTCAATTAGGATACGCCCACCGGCGCTTCCTGAGGCTCGTAGGCCAGCGCCGGGGCCAGCCATCGCTCCACGGTGCGCAGGTCCATGCCTTTGCGCCGCTGGTAATCGAGCACCTGATCCCGCCCGATTTTCCCCACCGCGAAATAGCGCGACTCGGGATGGGCAAAGTAGATCCCGCAAACTGCGGCGCCGGGAAACATGGCAAAGCTCTCCGTGAGCTCGATTCCCGTGGACGCTTCAGCCTCAATCAAATCAAACAGCGCGCGCTTTTCGGTGTGGTCGGGACAGGCCGGATATCCCGGCGCCGGACGGATGCCGCGATATTGTTCGTGGATCAAGTCTTCCGCGCTCAGATTTTCGTCCTGTCCGAAGCCCCATGCGTCGCGCGCGCGCTTGTGCAGCAGTTCGGCCAGGGCTTCCGCCAGGCGGTCCGCCAGGGCCTTGGCCATGATCGCGTTGTAGTCATCGTGGTCCTTCTGAAACTCCTCGACCAAAGCTTCCAGGCGGAATCCGGCGGACACGGCAAAGGCCCCGATAAAATCCGCGAGGCCGGTTTCGCGCGGCGCAATGAAGTCGGCCAGGGCCATATTGAAATTTCCGGCGGCCTTCTTCATTTGTTGACGAAGCGTGTGAAAAGTGGTGAGCACGAGTTGGCGCGATTCATCCGGGTAGACTTCAATATCGTCGCCCACGCTGTTCGCCGCATAAAAGCCCATCACGCCGCGCGCCGTCAGCAGGGTTTCATTCACGATGCGTTGCAACAGGCGCTGCGCATCATCAAACAGCTCCTGCGCGCGCGGGCCAACGCCGTCGGCGCTCAAAATCTTGGGATACGTTCCTCTCAATTCCCAGGCCTGGAAGAGCGGTGTCCAGTCGATGTAAGGGACAATCTCATCCAGCGGAACGGGATCAAAGACGCGGTTGCCAATGAATGAAGGCCGGGCGATCACCGATTCGGTCCATTCGAAACGCGGTTTGTTTTGCCGGGCTTGTTCGATGGTGATGAGCGGCTGAACCTGGGGGCGGTAAATGGCGCGCAGCTTTTCCTGCTCATGCCGGACTTCCTCCGCAAAATCGCCGCGAAGCTCCGGATTCTTCAGCGCGCCTACCACGCCCACAGCCCGCGAAGCGTCCGCCACGTGAACCACCGGATGATCGTAATGGGGCGCAATCTTCACGGCCGTGTGCAGCTTGCTGGTGGTGGCGCCGCCGATCAGCAGAGGCACGGAAAATCCCTCGCGCTCCATTTCCTTCGCCACGTGAATCATCTCATCCAGAGACGGCGTGATGAGGCCGCTCAGTCCTACCAGATCGGCCTTCACCTCACGCGCGGTTTTCAGAATCTTCTCGCACGGCACCATCACGCCCAGGTCGATCACCTCGTAGTTGTTGCAGCCCAGCACCACGCCCACAATATTCTTGCCGATGTCGTGCACGTCGCCTTTGACGGTGGCCATCACGATCCGTGCTTCCGCTTGCGGCGCGCCGGACTTCTCCTTTTCGGCCTCCATGTAAGGAAGGAGATAGGCCACGGCTTTCTTCATGACGCGCGCGCTCTTCACCACCTGCGGCAAAAACATCTTGCCCGCGCCGAAGAGGTCGCCCACCACATTCATCCCGCTCATCAGCGGGCCTTCAATCACTTGCAGGGGCTTGGCGTATTTCTGGCGGGCTTCTTCCGTGTCGGCTTCCACGTAATCGACAATGCCTTTCACCAACGCATGCTTCAGCCGCTCCTCCACTGATTCCTGGCGCCAGGCTTCCTGTTCCTCCTGCGTCTGAATTTTCCCGAGATGTTTGATGGAGTCCGCGAAGGCCAGCAGCTTTTCCGTCGAATCCGGACGGCGATTGAGCAGGACGTCCTCCACCAACCCCAGCAGGTCTTTGGGAATTTCCTCATAGACTTCAAGCTGACCCGCATTCACGATGCCCATGTCCATGCCGGCGCGGATGGCGTGATAGAGGAATGCCGAGTGCATCGCTTCGCGCACCACGTTGTTGCCGCGGAAGGAGAAGGAAATGTTGCTGACGCCGCCGCTCACCTTGCAATAAGGCAGGGTGGCTTTGATCTCCCGCGTGGCTTCGATGAAGTCCACGGCGTAGTTGTTGTGTTCCTCGATGCCGGTAGCGACGGTGAAGATATTCGGGTCGAAGGTGATGTCCTGCGGCGGAATCCCCACTTCCTCCGTCAGGATTTTATAGGCACGAGCGCAAATCGAGATTTTCCGATCCAGCGTATCGGCCTGGCCGCGCTCGTCAAAAGCCATCACCACCATGCCCGCGCCATAGCGATGGACCTGGCGCGCGCGTTGCTTGAAGAGGTCCTCGCCCTCTTTCATGCTGATGGAGTTGACGATGCCTTTGCCCTGGAGGCACTTCAAGCCCGCTTCGATCACGCTCCACTTGGAGCTATCCACCATGATGGGAATGCGGGCGATATCGGGTTCCGAGGCAATGTAATTCAGAAACGTGGTCATGGCCTGTTCGCCGTCGAGCATGGCTTCATCCATGTTCACATCCAGGATTTGCGCGCCGCCCTCCACCTGCTGGCGTGCCACGCTCAAGGCTTCTTCGTATTCGCCAGCTTTGATGAGCTTGGCGAACTTGGGCGAGCCCGTGACGTTGGTGCGCTCGCCCACGTTGACGAAGTTCGAATCGGGACGCATCGTCAGCGGTTCCATCCCGCTGAAGCGCGAGTAGGTTTCGGGCTGGGAGAGCACATGCGGCTTCAATCCGCGCACCGCCTGGGCAATGGCGCGGATGTGTTCAGGGGTGGAACCGCAGCAACCCCCAACGATATTGACCCAGCCATTCAGAGCAAAATCGCGCAAGTCTCCACACATGATTTCCGGGGTTTCGTCGAAGCCGCCAAAAGCGTTGGGCAAGCCGGCATTGGGATAGCAACTGATGTAGACCGGAGCGATCTGGGAGAGCTCCTCGACGTAGGGCCTCATCTGCTTTGCGCCCAGCGCGCAATTGATGCCCACGCTCAGCAGCTTCATGTGGGAGACAGAAATCCAGAAGGCTTCGATGGTCTGGCCGGAAAGCGTGCGGCCGCTCTGGTCGATGATGGTCACGGACACCATCACCGGCAGGCGCTTGCCCAGGTCTTCGAAAAGCTGCTCAATGGCGAAAAGCGCGGCTTTGGCGTTCAACGTGTCAAAAATGGTCTCCACCAGAAGCACATCGACGCCGCCTTCCACCAGGCCTCGGGCCTGCGCGTAATAGGCATCGCGAAGCTGGTCAAACGTGACGGCGCGCGAAGCCGGACTCGAGATATCCTGCGACGCGGACAGAGTCCGGCTGGTGGGCCCCAAGGAACCGGCGACAAAACAGCGGCGCTCCGGGTGCTCCGCCGTAAACCGCTCCACCGCTCGCCGCGCGTTGCGGGCGCCCGCGACGTTCAGGTCGTGGATGTGATTCTCCAGGCCATATTCGGCCATGGAAATAGCATTGGAGTTGAAGGTGTTCGACTCAATGATGTCCGCGCCGGCCGCCAGGTATTGAAGGTGAATCTCCTCGATGATCTGCGGCTGAGTGATGTTCAGCAGGTCGTTGTTCAGGCGCACATCTTTCTTGTGATCCGCGAACTGGCTGCCGCGATAATCCGCCTCCGTCAAGTTGCGCTGTTGGATCATCGTCCCCATCGCTCCGTCAATAATAACGATGCGCCGGCTCAGAAGCTCCTCGAGCGGGTGAACGGAATGTGTTCCTTCAGTCATGCAGAAGAAAGCAGTCCTCCCTGGCAAAGGTCTTTATTCATCATATCATTCACCGGTGAGGTTTGCGGCAGCGGAGGGCGTCAAGCGGAGGCATTGGTAGCCACGGCACGGCTTGTGTGCCGTGGGGTTTTGGCGGGCGCCTGCTACCGTAGCGGCGGCTTTACGCCGCCATATGGGGAGGTAAACTCGCCGCTACGATAGGGTGGGCCCCATGATGGGATAAACCTGCCGCTGCGTTTCCTCTAGGCAAATTCTGCTGCGGAGCGGGTAGCGGCGGTCAGGAAGAACGCTGACCGTGGCTGCCGCAGGCGACCCACACATTGCTTTGCACGTCTGCGCTTGTCGAACCCGCCCTTGGTGACGACGACATGAAATGCAATGTCGTCGCCACCCGCTGTCATGAAAAACGCTGACCGTGGCTACCCGCCCTGCGC
>JBOGKI010000442.1:0-4382 GCA_050745605.1 Terriglobia bacterium
ATGCGATCATTCAGACCGGCGATCTATGACCGCCGTCCAGATCATGGGGTCATTCAGACCGGCGGTCTATGACCGCGGTCCAGATCATGCGGCCATTCAGACCGGCGATCTATGACCGCCGTCCAGATCATGGGGTCATTCAGACCGGCGGTCATAGACCGCCGCTACAGCCGGCGCGACAGCAAGGTTGTGAGATTCCGACAGCCTGGAATTCTTGAGAAGGAGCAGACGGCCTTTGAGAATCGAATTTGGCGGGGATGCGATTGAGCAACTGCAAGCGCCATTGCTGGCTGCCTATGCGTTTGAGGGGAGCGCCGCCAGCAGCGGAACCGTGGAGCGGCTTCCGGAAGCGGCGCGAAGCTTCTTGAAGACGCTGGAGACGAGCGGAGAACTGACGGGGAAGACCTACGAGTGTACGTTAGTCCACCAGCCTCCCGGATTGGCGGCGCAAAGACTGGTGGTGGTGGGCGCGGGCAAGAAGGACAAATTCACCACCGCCCTTTTCGGACGCCTGGCCGGGACGGCGGTGCGCTACGCCCGGGCGCGGGGCCTTCATCAAATGGCGTGGCTCATGGGCAAGAAGGGTGAGCCGGAATTGATCCAATCCGTGGTTCAGGGGGCGATTCTGGCGGACTACGATGCGGATACTTACCGCACGGACCGCAACCCCAACCGCCGCATCGACCAATTCATTCTTGCCACGTGCGGCATTCATTCCGGCAAGCCTGAGTTCGCCGCGGTGGAGGCCGGGCGGGTGATTGCAGAATCCCAGAACTTTACTCGGGACTTGGTTAATGAGCCGTCGAACCTGATGACGCCGGCGCTGCTGGCCGAGCGCGCGGTGGAGATGGCCAAACAGTTCCAGCTCGAGTCCGATGTATTGGGCCCCGATGAGATTCGCAGCTTGAATATGGGCGCCCTGATGGCGGTGGCGCAAGGGAGCGCGGAGCCGCCCCGCTTCATTGTTCTGCGTTACATGCCCTTTGATGCTCCGGAATCCCCCATTATGGGCCTGGTGGGGAAGGGAGTCACGTTCGATACGGGCGGCATTTCCATCAAGCCCGCTTCGGACATGCACGAAATGAAGACCGATATGGCGGGCGGCGCCACCATGCTGGGCGTGATGCGCGCCATTGCTCAACTGAAGCCGCGGGTGCGGGTGATGGCCTGCATTCCCACCACGGAGAACATGCCGGGCGGCAAGGCTTACAAGCCGGGGGATGTAATCACTTCGATGTCCGGAAAGACGATCGAAATCCTGAATACGGACGCGGAAGGCCGATTAGTGCTGGCGGATGCGTTGCATTATGCCCGGCAGCAAGGCTGCACGGTGCTGATTGACGCGGCAACGCTCACCGGCGCCGTCACCGTGGCCCTCGGCAATATCACAACGGGTGTTTTCGGTTGGAACAAGGACTGGGTGAAGCGCGTTCTGGCGAGCGCGGAGGCGGTGGGCGACCGCATGTGGGAATTGCCGGTGGACGACGATTACCGTGAGCAATACAAGAGCGCCATCGCGGACCTGGCGAATACGGGCGGACGTTATGGCGGCGCCATTACCGCGGCTATGTTTGTGGGCGAGTTTGCCGGAGAGACGCCCTGGGTCCATCTGGATATTGCCGGAACTCGATGGTCGAACGAAGAAAAACCCTACCTGGCCAAAGGACCCACGGGACATCCCGTCCAGACGCTGGTTCATTTATTGACCCACATCGGGAAATAGCGGGTTCGGCCGGCGCGGCGCGCCTTGGAGTGCGGCGGGTTGGCGCCGCGATGGGTGGCCCGGCGAGCTGGCGCGCAGAGAAGGAACGATCCCAAAGGTCGGAAGCAAGTTTCCGGCCCGGAAAGCGGGAGCAAGCTCCCGCACTCCAGGGCGCCTCCGGGCGCTGTCATTTGATTTTGAATCCTTGCCCAGCGCCGCTTCATCCAACTTGGTCTCACTGCGTTGGGACTTGAACCTTTTCCTTTGAATCGTGGTCATCGCCCGACTATGAACTGTTCCTGTATCCCGCAGTCGCAAGCTCCCAAGGCAACGGCGCTGTATCGTGACTACGTCTACGATTCGGATCACCTCTCCCGCTTCTATCAACGCTCTCCTTTTGATCCTGCCAGCTTCCATGCCACCGCTGAAATGATCCGCGATTTTCACCAGAACCGGCGGCAGCTTGCCGCGATTCTGGCGCGCCAGAACCGGGCGTTGGGATGCGCCGATGAAACTCTGGCGAATATCGAGCGCCTGGCGGAGCCGGGTACTTTCGCGGTGGTAACAGGCCAGCAAGTGGGGCTGCTTTCAGGACCGGTTTTCACGTTCTACAAGGCCCTGACTGCGGTTCGCCTGGCCAGGACGCTCTCCGATTCCGGCCTGCCAACTGTACCGGTTTTCTGGCTGGCCACTGAGGACCACGATCTGGAGGAAGTGGCCCAAGCCCAGGTGCTGAACGAGGAATATGAAACCGTTTCGCTTCGGGACGAAGGCGTGCGCCCGGCAGTGCGAAGCTCGGTGGGCTACGTCAAGTTGTCCGAAGGTATCACGCCGACGCTGAATGAGGCTGAAAAATGCTTGCCACCGGGCGAAGCCCGCGACCACGTGATGGAGATTCTGCGCGACGCTTACCGTCCTGGTGTTACGTGGGGCGCGGCTTTCGGCCGGCTGATGGCCAGGCTGTTCAGCGCCTGGGGCGTGGTTCTGCTCGATCCGTTGGACGAAGCCATCCATCACCTCGCGGCTCCCGTCTACGAGCGCGCGATTCTTCAGGCGCGTCAGGTCAGGAATCTCTTGCAGGAGCGCGGTGCAACGCTCGTCGCGTCGGGCTATCACGCCCAGGTTCATGTGGGAGAAGATTCGACGCTGGTGTTTGCCACCCACCAAGGCAGCCGCGCGGCGATCCACCAACGCGGCGATGATTACGAGGTGGAGGGATCTGGCCGGATTTCCCGGGCGGACCTGAAGCACTGGGTGGAACAGCGCCCCATCGATTTTTCTCCCAGCGCCCTGCTTCGCCCGCTGGTTCAGGATTTCCTTCTGCCCACGGTATCCTACGTGGCAGGGCCCGCCGAACTCGCCTACCTGGCGCAATCCCAAGTGGTCTATGAGGAGTTTGGGCGGCCACTTCCCGTGATCTTCCCACGCGCCAGCTTCACTCTGGTTGACCACCGCACCCAGCGCCTTCTCGAAAAATACCGCCTGGAAGTGCCCGACATGTGGCAGGGCGAAGAACACTTACAGCGCAAAATCGCCGCCGCCGGTTTCGGCGAAGGGGGCGCCGAAGGCTGGTCGGAGCGCATGGAGCAAAGTGAAAAGGAGATTGAGCAATCCCTCAATTGTCTGCGCTCCGACATCGAGCGCATTGACCCGACCCTGCTGGACCTGTTGAAGCATACCGAGGAAAAGATGAAATACCAGATCGAAAGACTGCGCGGCAAGCTGAGCCGCGCCGCCTTCGACCGTTCCTCCGTCCTCAAGCGCCACGAGCAGGAGCTGCTGGGCTTCCTCATGCCGTCCCACCACCTCCAGGAACGGGTGGTGAGCGGCGTCTACTTCCTGGGCCGGGCCGGGACGGGACTGTTGGACCGGCTGCTGGAACAGATCCAGACGCGGTCTTCCAACCACCAGATCCTGGGCTTCTAGTGTAGTGTCCACTCAATTAGGGGACGCGACGCCGGGGAGACAGTCATTCCCGCGAAAGCGAGAATCCACGCGCCAAGTCCGCAAGTGGCAATCGACGTGCTTGGAGCGCACCAAGCCAAGCCAAATCTAAAATATCTCATTTGTTTTGTGTAACTTGCTTGGCTTTGTTCTGAAATCTGTGTAACTATTTGATAGTAAATGGCTTGTTGGTTTTTGCGATGGCTTTGTTTTGGCTTTGAATGGGTTTGTTCCTCGAGTTTCCTATTGTTATCAGTAACTTATGGGTTTGTTTAAACAATCCTTTTTTTATCAACTTTCCCGGTCCACTCGGCTCGTCCAGGCACTCTGCGCCGAGCGCGGTGAGAGACCGCAGACCCGAAAGAAGCGGGTCTGCGCTACCGGCTGTCGACCGATCAGGGTGACTTGGCGCATCAACCGGCGCGGACCGGCGGCACCAGTAGGAGCCATGGAGGAATCAGAATCGGCGATTGCAGCAGCGCGTTTCAGCATGGCGATGGATGCCGCCGCGGCTTACCCACGCGACGGGGATGTTACTAAATGATAATAGACCTACCCGCGGTCGTTGTCAAGGCGCGTGTGGCTGCGGGGCCAGCAGCCAAAAGCCCGCTGAATGGCGATGGCAGGGGGAGAAGCCCGCTGGGCGTAAGGCTTCGTGTTAAACTGGCCTCAAGATTACGGAGACAGCTATGAGGCTCGAAGATTACAAGACGATTCTCTACCGCCAGGACGATGG
>JBOGKI010000443.1:0-4375 GCA_050745605.1 Terriglobia bacterium
TTGTCCGGCCTCGATCTTGAGAGACCCAGCTTCAACATCGTTTTGGCCAGCGGCGAGGGTTGGAACGTCGAACGTCTTTTGCGGCGTCAAGGCTATTCATCCTTTGCTCCGGCGACAGCCCGCGACCTCCGGCTGCGCGGCCTCCTCCAAGTGAATGTGGATGACGGACGCGTCAACTTCAAGATGAATGGCGTGAAAAAACCCTTCATTATCGATGACCTGAAGGCTCAGTTCTTTGCCGCTCCCGCTTCCCGCTCGCTTCGTTTTAGCCTTGTGGGCACGCCGTCTCGAACCGATCTGATGGCGCCCTCGCCGGGCCCGGTCGAGATTTCCGGCATGTGGTCTCCGGGCCACGGCAACACCCGTCCGCTGACGGCAAGCCTGAGGCTGCGCGATTCCCTGCTATATTCCTGGGTTCCGCTGATCACAGGCCGTAACCCGGAAATTTACGGGCTGATGGACGGTGACATCGGAATTGAAGGAACGCTCGACCGCTTGAAAGCTCAAGGTCACCTGCAGATTACCCAGATTCACCGATGGGAGTTGGTTCCTCCAACCAGTCCCATGCCAGTCACCTTTCAGTTTGAAGCGAGCGCGGATCGCCATCGCCAACAGGTCTTCATTGACGAGATGAACGTAAGCTTCGCGGCGGCTCACCTTCACTTGACCGGGTCCGTCCGTCGCGCTGGGCCTTCCACGAGGATGGACCTTGTTCTGGCTGTTCAACGCTCACGCCTGGAGGACTTGGTGAGGATGGCTTCACAACTTTCCGGGCGCCAGGTACCGCCCGAAGTGGCGGGTGACCTGGACGGCCTTCTCACTATTCGCGGCTCCCGGGGTGACGAGCACTTCGCCGGCTTTTTAGGAGCGCGGAACCTGGTGTTGAGAACGCCGGCGGGAAATTTTCCGGTTCCGCAGGCCGGGGTCCGCATTGACCAGAACATGGCGCGATTGACGCCGGTGCGAATCGAGCTGGCCCCGCACTTCTCACTGCTGGCCGAGGGTTATTGGGGACCGGAGACGCCGGCTGTGGCGCACCACCTGACGCCGGGGCGCAGTCTTCGCCGCCGACCGCAAAGCGCGATGCCAGAGAACGCCGCCGGCCGGGTATACCGAGTGACGCTTTCATCGAATTCAGCATCCTTGCATGACGCCGTTCAACTTGCCCGTAATCTTGGCATCTCCTTCGCAAGGCGACTCGATTTGACCGGGCAAGGGAGTGGGACTTTTGTGTTGGAGGGTCAAGGATGGCCACCTTCCCGGCCGGAGATCACCGGACGAATTGACCTGGCTCACGCTCAATTGGTTGCTCCGGGTCTGACCGAGCCGTTGAAATTTCCGAAAGCACAAATCCAGGTGAGGGGCGATCACATTGCGGCGAACCTCGTTATTCTGCTGATCGGCGGAAGCAAGTTTTCCGGTAGCTTGGAGCATCAGGGATCCCGGCGCGATCCGTGGCTGTTTAAGGCTCATTGCGACCACTTGACGATTGAGCAGGCAGCCCAATGGTTTGAAGCTCTCGGCCACCGCGAGCCCGTTTCGTTGTTGGCTAGGATTCCTGGCCTGGCTTCGCTCGCTTCACGGCTTCAGGCCAGCAGGGACATTCTCAGTTCTTTGAACGCGAAGGGAACGTTCCGTGCCGATTCGGTTAGCTACCGCCATTTCACGCTGGCCGGCTTCCAGAGCGAAGTTCAAATCTCAAACCGCACCGTGCGCATCTCCGGCGCGAAGTTCGGGTTGGCAGGAGGGAAAGGCCAGGGATCCGCCATCGTCGATCTGCGCCCTTTACCGGCTCGCGTGGCCGCCCAGGCTCACCTGGATCACGGCCAACTGGCAGCCTTCGCTTCCCATCTTCCCGGTCAATTTCGTGGCGTTCGGGGCTTCGTGTCTGCCGATGGTGATTTTACCGCCCGCGGACTCTCGCGCCCGGAGATGGCGGCATCTCTCGCCGGGCATGCCCAAGTTGAATTGCACAACGCGACGTTCGGAGGTTTCGATCCTGTCCAGGCCGCGGCTACGGCGATGGATTGGGGACGGCTGGTGCCGGTTCGCGCCGAGCAAAACCTGCGTTTAGCGAGATTCGATTTAGTGCTTCACAACGGGAAAGCTGCGGTCTCGTCCGGGCCATTGACGGTAGGAGGCGCGAACTTCAACGTCGGCGGCTCCATCGAGCCCGGAGGAAGCCTCAACCTCACCCTGATTGCAGACCTCAGCCACGTGACCCGACATTGGGCCGAAATCGAAAAGGAGGAAGATGATCCCAAGGCCGCAGTCGCGGACTTTCGCATCAGCGGGCCCTACTTCAGCCCCCGGGTCGAGCTGGCACCCGCCGCTCCAAAGCAGAGCCAGTGACTGAGTGAGGATAGAGTTTGGCGAGCGGACTGTTGAGGAATGGAGAGAAGCATGACCGTTGAAATTGACAGCGTCTGGGTTAAATTGGCAGTTTCAGACGGAACCCGGATGAGAGCGTACTCGGCTCAACCTCGAGCCGGTGATGCCGCAGCAGGACTGATGGTGTTCCAGGAAGCTTTTGGAGTTAACGCCCACATCCGTGACGTGACGGAGCGCTTTGCGCGCGAAGGTTACTCAGCACTCGCGCCGGAAATCTACCATCGGAACGGTGATGCCTTCGAATGCGACTACAGCCATTTCGAGCCAGCCATGAAGCAGATTCAATCGTTGACCGATGCAGGACTTGAAGCCGACATCAAAGCCTGCCATGAGTTCCTCGTGACGGACTCGATGACTTGCGGAAAACTTCCGGCTGCCGTGGGCTATTGCCTGGGCGGTCGCGTGGCATTTCTTGCGAATGCTGTCGTGCCGCTGGCCGCTTCGGTGTCGTTCTATGGCGGGGGAATTGCGCCGGGCCCAAGGGGTCCGGGCCTTCTGGACCGCGCCGGAGCTTTGCATGGTCCCCTCATGATGATCTGGGGAGGCAAAGATCAGCACATTCCTCCAGAACAGGGCCGTGCCGTGGCCGGCGCGCTCAGAGACGCCGGCAAGACGTTCATTCATTCCGAATTTTCCGATGCGGACCACGCATTCTTTTGCGATATGCGGCCTTCTTACCATGCGCCATCCGCCAAAGTGGCGTGGGCCATGACGCTGGAGTTTCTCGCGGCTTACCGCAAAGGTTCGGATGAGCGGACGCCTGCGTAAAATCATCGGCAATCTTCAGTCGTTTGATCCCTGCTCCGGAATCAATCCTTGCCGCCGAACGAATATTGCGTCTGGGATTTTTCCCGATGGCGCTCCAGCGCCAGCTCCACTAGCCGGTCGATCAAGCCGCGATAGGAAAGTCCGCTTGCTTCCCACAGCTTGGGATACATGCTGATGGAAGTGAAGCCCGGAATGGTGTTGATCTCATTCACATAGATTGTGCCGGTCTTGCGGTCCAGCAGCATATCCACGCGCCCCATGCCGGCGGCATCCACGGCGCGGAAAGCGCGCACCGCGTAGTCCTGCACCTTGTGTTTTTGGGCGCGAGTGAGCCTCGCGGGGATGATGAGCTCTGATCCGGTCTTCAGGTATTTTGCCTCGTAGTCGTAGAACTCGTTGACCGGGACGACTTCACCAGGAACGGAAGCCTGCGGCTGGTCATTGCCCAGCACGGCGCATTCAATCTCGCGCCCGTTCACGGCTTTCTCCACCAGAATCTTGCGATCGTACTGCGCGGCGTCCTCCACAGCTTGCGCAAGTTCCGCGGCGCGATGGACTTTGCTGATGCCGACTGAAGACCCGAGATTCGCAGGCTTCACGAACAGCGGATAACCAATCTCGCGCCCAATCGCCCGCCGAATGGACGCTCGACGTGTCTCCCACTCACCTCTCAATACCAGAATCCACTTCATCACGGGAAGACCGGCATCGCGAAAAAGCTTCTTCATCACGTCCTTGTCCATGCCGGCGGCGGAGCCCAGAACGCCCGCGCCGACGTAAGGGATACCCGCAAGTTCCAGCAATCCCTGCACGGTTCCGTCCTCGCCGAAGGTGCCGTGAAGCACCGGAAATATCACGTCAATTTTCGCAGGGCCGGCCCGCTGTGACGGAGGAAGCGAATTCAGCGGGATAAGCTGGGGACCCGCAGGATCAACCGATGCTGTTACCGGCTTGCCGGATTCGAGCACCCGCCGCATGGACTCCTCGGGCCCTGAGCCAATCGCGTGCGACCCGGCCAGCCATCGGCCTTCCCGCGTGATGCCGATGGGAACGACTTCGTACTTCGCAGGGTCCAGCGCCTTCATGATCGACGCGGCGGATTCGAGCGAGATTTCGTGCTCTCCGGAACGGCCGCCGAAGAGAATGCCCAGACGAATGCGCTTTTTCAAAGGGTTATCCTTAATCTCAAGCGGCCGTACGTAGCGCAGGTCCCGAC
>JBOGKI010000444.1:0-4366 GCA_050745605.1 Terriglobia bacterium
TTGTTCTCTGAGGTGGAAGGCGAAAATCGTCGGGAGAGGTTGGAAGTAGAAATCTCTCCCAAGGTTTTTCGTCTCGGTTGCGTACCCATTGTCAATCTCTTCCCGCAGCCAACCGAGCCGGTCCAGTTGACCCAGCGGAAGTACGAGTACCCGATTGTCCCTGACGTGCGGAGGCCTGATTCCACCGAGATTTTTTCTGTGGATCAGGTGACCGGCATGAACACCAGGACCCAGGAGACGGTCAGCTTTGAGCCTTTTTACTCCTTTCGTCATACGACACGTCCGGTGAAGGGACAATCCTTCTGGCTGGCAAGGCGGCGGCCCTCCGGCCGCGAAGGGAGCGATGCAACGGACATGTATTTGTCCCTCGTGGATCTCTCGATGCGCCCCGCCGATCCGGATGCGGATGTCCTGACGATCCGAGCCACCTGTACGAACCGGGACCTGCCTTCCCGCTTGCCATTTGGGAGCGAAGACGCCGATTTCGAATGCGAAGGGGTGGCGGCTCTGAAGCGCATCATCACTCTGAAGAAGCCGACGGCGCCGGTGCGTCCTCCCGTCGGCAAGGCGGCGCTGTGGAGGCTGATTTCCCATCTGTCCCTCAATTATCTTTCGCTGGTCGAAGAAGGCCACGAAGCGTTGCGGCAGATCCTTAAAATTTACGACTTCACAAACTCCGCCTATTCCGAAAACATCATTGAGGGCATCACGAGCCTCAAGAGCATGCCCCGTTTCGCGGGGGTGCTCTCCGAGAACGGGATCGCCTTCGCGCGGGGAACCCGAGTGGAAATGGAATTGGACGAGGATCAGTTCGTGGGAGGAGGCGTATACCTGTTCGCGAGCGTCCTCGAACAATTCCTTGGACTATACGCGTCGCTTAACAGTTTCAGCCAACTGGCGGTCAGGACTCGCCAGAGAAGGGGGTTGCTTCGAGAATGGCCACCAAGGGCCGGCCGGCGGATCCTGCTGTAAAGTACTCTGCGATCGAAGATTTGCTGCGGGATGATCCTTGTTCATTCGAGTTCTTCCAAGCCGTCCGGTTGCTGGAACACCTGAGAGGAGATCGCCAGCCCGTAGGGTTGTTCGCCGACCCGGGCCAGGAGGTGGTGCGCTTCCAGGTCAACAGCTCACTGGCTTTTCCTCCGAGCCAGATTCGCAACATCCGCTGGCCGGAGGGACGGTCGCCCCGGATGAGCGTGAATTTTATGGGACTGACCGGGCCGATGGGTGTCCTGCCCTACTGTTTCAGCGAGTTGGTGATCGAGCGTTCGCGGGCCAAAGACACCAGCCTGCAGGAATTTCTAGACATCTTCAATCACCGCATTATCTCATTTTTTTACCGGGCCTGGGAGAAATACCGGTTTCCAGTGGCTTACCAGCGCGGGCATCATCGTGATCAGTTTTCCCATCATTTGCTCGACCTGATGGGTCTGGGTACGGAGGGTTTGCAGGACCGGCAACGGCTGCTTGATGATTCGCTGGTGTACTACTGCGGGTTGCTGGCGGCCCAATCGAGATCGGCTGCCGCGCTCGAGCAGGTGCTGAGTGATTACTTCGAAGTCCCGGTGGAAATCGACCAGTTCGCGGGAGCGTGGTACCGGCTGGATCCGGATTCACAGTGCGATTTGGACGAAGCGGCGTTCAGCACGTCCGGCCAGTTGGGTGTGGGGACCGTGGTGGGAGACGAAATTTGGGATCAACAGTCGCGGGTGCGGATCAAGCTTGGGCCTCTGGGCCTGCATCAATATCAGGATTTCTTGCCGGAGGGGACGGCATTTGAGCCGCTTCGGGCTCTCGTCCGGTTCTTCTCAAATGATGAGTTCGAATTTGAAGTGCAGCTCATCTTGAAGAAGGATGAAGTCCCGCCTTGCGAATTGGAGGCCGGGGGCGATGCGGCTCCACGGCTGGGCTGGGTCACGTGGATGAAATCAAAGCCCTTAGACGCAGACCCGGGCGAAACGGTTTTGAAACTGTAGCTCCACGCGACGCCGTTGGTAGCACAGCTTGATCGTAAGGCTGTTGCGTAATTGATAGTGCCGCAATGAATCCCGGTACCGCACCCCCTAGGACGATGCGGTTAAATAGGAGACACGTTATGGGCCTGAATTTGAAGTCGCTCATCGGGAAATTGAATGACTCCACTCGCGCCGCCCTTGAGGCTGCGGCGGGGCTTTGTCTTTCCCGGACGAATTACGATATTGAAATTGAACACTACCTGATGAAATTGCTGGACGCGGCGGATGGCGATTTTGCTAAGATCGCCCACCACTTTGAGTTTGAAAAGTCGCGTTGGTCCGCGGAACTGACCCGGAGTCTGGACCGGCTCAAGTCCGGCAATGCGCGGACGCCGGCATTGAGTCCCACGATTCTGAAGATGTTCACGGAGGCGTGGACGATCGGCTCGATCGACTTTGGGGCGAGCCGGATTCGAACCGGGTACACCATCCTGGCCCTCGCTTCGAACGATGAGCTCTCCCGCCTCATGCGCGAGGTCAGCCGGGAATTCAACAAAATTCAAGCCGAGACGCTGCGCAAGGATTTTCAGACAATCATGGGGGGATCCGCCGAGGACGAACTCGAGACAGCCACCCAGGAAGCGGGGGCGGCAGGACCGGCGCGGGCGGCGGGAGGCAAGACTCCTAACCTGGACCAGTACACCGTGAACCTGACCGAAAACGCGCGCCAGGGGAAAATCGACCCGGTGTTGGGGCGTGATTTTGAGATCCGTCAGGTGGTCGATATTCTGACTCGCCGCCGGCAGAACAATCCCATCCTCACAGGCGAAGCGGGTGTTGGGAAAACGGCGGTAGTGGAAGGCTTCGCGATGCGCGTGGTGCAGGACGACGTGCCTCCACCGCTGCGCAACGTGACCCTTCGCACCCTCGATCTCGCCTTGCTGCAGGCGGGGGCAGGCGTCAAAGGTGAGTTCGAGAACCGGTTAAAGGGGCTTATCGAGGAAGTCAAGAATTCCCCCACTCCCATCATCCTCTTCATCGACGAAGCTCACACCATGATTGGAGCCGGGGGCCAGGCAGGGCAGGGCGATGCGGCCAATCTGCTCAAACCCGCGTTGGCGCGCGGTGAACTGCGGACCATCGCCGCCACCACGTGGTCCGAGTACAAGAAGTATTTTGAGAAAGACCCGGCTCTGGCCCGCCGTTTTCAGGTGGTGAAAGTGGAGGAGCCCTCGGAAACGCAATGCATGGTGATGCTGCGCGGCATCGTCCCTTCGCTCGAGAAACACCACCGCGTGCGCATTCTGGATGAAGCCGTGAACTCAGCGGTCAAACTGTCGCACCGGTATCTGGCTGGACGGCAGCTTCCCGATAAGGCGGTGAGCGTTTTGGATACGGCGTGCGCCCGGTTGTCTTTGGGTCAGAGCGCGACCCCGCCGGCAGTCGAAGACGCCACCCGGCAACTTGACGATCTTTCCGTGCAGCAGCGCGTCCTGGAACGCGAGAGCGTGGTGGGTGCGGACCATCGTGAGCGGCTCGAACAGATCGCAGACAAGAAGGCCAAACTCGAGGTCGAGTTGGAAGCTCTGAAGGCGCGTTGGGAGAAGGAAGCGGGCTTGGTTTCTCAGATCCGGGATATTCGCGGTGAGCTTGAATCGCTCGCTGCTCCGCCTGCGAAGGGATCCAATGGAACCGAGGCGGGCGGAGCCGCGACGGCGGTTCAACAGGCTGATCCTGCAACCTTGCGCTCCGAATTGGCCAAGCTGGAGTCGGGACTTGCAGGCTTACAGGGGGAGAAGCCCCTGATGCAAGTCTGCGTGGAGAGCCAGATCGTGGGGGAAGTGATCTCGGGCTGGACCGGAATCCCGGTCGGAAAGATGCTGAAGGACGAGATATCAACCGTCCTTTCGCTTCAATCGCTGCTGGGCAACCGGGTGATCGGGCAGCCGTACGCCCTGGATGTCATCGCCCAGCGAATCTCCACCTCGAGAGCCCTCCTCGACGATCCGAATAAGCCGGTCGGCGTTTTTATGCTGGTGGGGCCGAGCGGCGTCGGGAAAACGGAAACCGCGCTGGCGCTTTCGGACCTGCTTTACGGCGGGGAGCGGAATCTGATTACCATCAACATGTCGGAGTTCCAGGAAGCCCACACCGTCTCGACGCTGAAAGGATCGCCTCCCGGCTACGTAGGCTACGGAGAGGGCGGGGTGTTGACGGAGGCGGTGCGGCGGCGCCCCTATTCGGTGGTCTTGCTCGATGAGGTCGAGAAAGCGCATCCGGATGTTCTGGAGCTGTTTTACCAGGTCTTTGACAAGGGCAATATGGAGGATGGAGAGGGCAGAGAAATCAACTTCAAGAACAATATCATCATTTTGACAACCAACGCCTGTACTGACCAGATGATGAAGATG